>NZ_VPDC01000012.1:0-139612 GCF_013417875.1 Acinetobacter sp. YH12219 | reverse complement strand
TAGAGGAATTGCCACAAGATACGATAAGCTAAAACGTAACTATCAAAGCGCTGTTGCTTTAGCTTGTATATTTATATGGTTGCCTCTTTAGCTCAATTTATCGGCTGTAAATGTCAACACACCCTAATTAATTTGTAAATAAATCGTTTGAACTATCATTTATAAATCTTTGAAAACCCTAGTGATGGAAATGTTACTGGGGTTTTTATTGGCCTAAAATTCGTGAAAATTGGCATTTTGTATAATTGAGTTGTGATGCGTGTCACAAATTGCTATTCATTTACGCCAAAGCTATTGATTTAATCTTCTCATAAATTTCACTCTGGATGAGTGGTAAATATTAAAAAGGATTAAACAATAGTAATGGCATTGACCTTATGTGTTTCTGACGTTGTTTTTGCAGCAGAAGGCTTGGTGGGATTAGCCGATGAAGAATTATCTGCCATCAATGGTGCTGCATTGATGAATATGTCCTATACCGATCCTGTTTTAGTCAACCAACAAATGGTCGATGAAAATATTGGTTTCTACAAACTCAGTTTAGATGCGGTTATGGATCTGAACGTCAATGTCAAAAGTTTGCAACTCGGCTGTGGTGGGGTAAACGGGTCAAATGGCTGTGATATTGATATTCGTCATCTAGCGCTGAGTGGTAATGCTACTTCAACCGATGCCAATGGTAATCCCGTCTTTAATGGTGATCGAGCGTCGACAAGTGCCGAACTGAAAAATCCGTTTATTGAATTTGCAATTAAAAACCCAAAACAAGCCGCTTTACGAGAAGTTAAAGGCTTCCGTGTCAGTGCTGAATCAATTACAGGTTTACTGACCACTGGTATTCAAAACACGGGTGCGCCGACAGACGGGATTAAGTCACTGAGCGGTTATATGAAAATTGCACCGACTACAGGGACAGCAAAGACCCAAGCCGCGATCTTTGGGGATAGCAGTAGCGAGACTTTATCCGGTAACTTGGTGATTAATACGATTTGGAACAATGATCGTAGCTTTGTCAGCCAACCTGAAAATAGTAAGGGTTTAAAAATTCCTTCAATGAATGTGCCGTTTACCGTCCCTGAAATTACCATCAACGGAAAACGACAAACTCAAGCCGTTGCCAAAAATATCAGTGCGACTGTACCGTCGATTCAACTCAACCGTGATAGTGGTAGTTTGCAGGTCAAACTTGACCGTAATTTGTTATGGGTAGAAGGGGCGCAGTTCTTTATGGATTCGGGTTCATCAATTGATGGTTTGAAAATGAACATTACCTTTGAGCAAGCCTTAAATATGATTCATAACATTCCATTAAATGGCACAGCAGGTTATTTATCGCTTCAATCTCAAGATATCAGTTGGCCAGATGCCAATGCAGATGATATTGCACGTACAGGTTGGTGGATGTCATTTAAAGACCCGATTAATATTGGCAAATTAAATCCAACATCTGAAGTGGATATCTCAGGCGTCTTACCTCAAGTTGCAGAAAAAGTATCGCAAATTTTAACCAATGAACCGATTTATATTCCCTTAGGTTCTGCTGTTGGTGCAGCATTTGGTTTACCGATTTATAAAAATGTCGGTTCAATTAACCTCAGTAATGCAGGTGCGGCCAATTTAACTTTAAAAAATCAGGTCTTGGGGAATCAGGAAGTGAGGACTAACTGTTTTGGTGGGTTGAAATTCTGCTAAATCTGCAATTTAAAAATAAAAAAACCTCCATTTTGGAGGTTTTTTTATTGACCTTATTTATGAAAAATACGGGCTTTATCGCGCTGCCAATCACGGTCTTTTTCCGTTGCACGCTTGTCGTGAAGCTGTTTACCTTTTACTAGGGCAATTTCAAGTTTGGCATGAGGACCTTTCCAGTAACATGCCAAAGGCACACATGAATAACCTTTTTGGTTAATTGCACCTTGTAGTTTTTCAATTTCACGGCGGTTCAGCAATAATTTACGAGTACGTGTTGCTTCAGGCACTACATGTGTCGAAGCACTCAGTAAAGGTTGCACTTGAGCGCCGAATAAAAATGCTTCACCATTTTTAAACGTAATATAGCTCTCTACGATAGTCATACGACCCGCACGCATTGATTTGACTTCCCAGCCTTGTAATGAAAGACCCGCTTCAAATTTTTCTTCAATGAAATAATCGTGACGCGCACGCTTATTTAGGGCAATCGTACTGCTACTATTTTTTTTAACTACTGCTTTCGTCATAATCAAAAACTTCCAAACTTAGCACTATTGTACCCGAACTTTGAATAAGATGAAGGTTTTAAATTTACATGCTGACTTCACCTATAAATCAAGATTTTGTTAAAATACCCATCTACAAAATAACAGAGTACAACTGGATGTCTAAAACTCGTGTAATTTATCCGGGCACATTCGATCCAATTACTAATGGTCATATCGACTTAGTGACACGTGCATCGCGCATGTTTGACGAAGTTGTCGTGGCAATTGCAATTGGACATCACAAAAACCCTGTGTTTAGTCTGGAAGAGCGTGTTGCACTAGCGCAAGAGTCTTTAAGTCATTTGTCAAATGTTGAGTTTGTAGGTTTTGATGGGCTGTTGGTCAATTTCTTTAACGAGCAAAAAGCAACAGCCGTATTACGTGGTTTACGTGCAGTTTCAGATTTTGAATATGAATTTCAATTGGCAAATATGAATCGCCGTTTGGACAGTAAATTTGAAGCCGTGTTCTTAACCCCATCAGAGCAATATTCGTTTATTTCATCTACGCTCGTGCGTGAAATTGCACGTTTAAATGGTGATGTCACTCAGTTTGTACCACAAGCTGTTGTGGAAGTCTTTAAGCGTAAACAACAGCAAGGTTGGTAGAGTGTCTTTATATATCACTGATGAATGCATCAACTGCGATGTCTGTGAACCTGTATGCCCCAATGAGGCGATTTTCATGGGGGAACTCATTTATGAGATTAACCCTGATTTGTGTACGGAATGCGTTGGGCATCACGATAAACCGCAGTGTCAGTTGTTCTGTCCAGTGGATTGTATTCCATTGGATCCGGCACATCCTGAAACTCAGGAACAGCTTCAACAAAAGTACGAAAAACTAACTGCTCAAAAAACATCAAGCAATTAGTTGTCAGATTTGTTAGAATGCGCCCCGAAGTGAACCAGACGATCGCTGCTGTGTATAGGTCTCCGTGACTAAAGCAGGGGAGGAAAGTCCGGGCTTCATAGGGCAAGGTGCCAGGTAACGCCTGGGCGGTGTGAGCCGACGGAAAGTGCAGCAGAGAGTAGACCGCCTTCATTATGGTTTCGAGTAATCGAAATCGGAGGTAAGGGTGAAAGGGTGCGGTAAGAGCGCACCGCGTGTCTGGTAACAGTTCACGGCATGGTAAACCCCACCGGAAGCAAGACCAAATAGGGATCCTTTAGGCATGGCCCATGCTGGATCCGGGTAGGTCGCTTGAGCGTATGAGTGATTGTACGCCTAGAGGAATGATCGTCCTCGACAGAACCCGGCTTATCGGTTCACTTCAACAAATTTTGATCAAATACGCGCATTATGGGCTTGACGATATTTAAATATCCCTCCATAATGCGCGCACAGTTTAAGGCTATGTAGCTCAGTTGGTTAGAGCACCGCACTCATAATGCGGGGGTCACAAGTTCAAGTCTCGTCATAGCCACCATATTCAAAAAAAGACCACTCCGATTGAGTGGTCTTTTTTTTATGTCTCAATTTTCCAAATTTAAAAAATTAACGATAAACAAAACGACGCATACCTGCACGTAAGGCAAATGCGCCTTGCATATATACGCCACCGAGCCAATACGGCACATTGTAAATATCTTCATGGCGATATTTAACTAAAGCAAACTCAGCCAATAGTCCTTCAAAGAACATGCCACCAATGGCAAGTATAATGGCCAAAATCAGTAACCATGTCCGCTCATAGCTAAATAGCCAGCGAATAAAAAAGCTCAGGTAAAAAATCCAACAAAGTGCTTCGGGATGAAAATTACCAAATCCGCTGAGTATATAGACTATGGCAAATAGTATTAGGCTCTCGACGAGGGGCGCAGTGCCGTCATGATGGCAACTGAGCTGGGTCATCACATAGTGTTTAAGTAGTTGTGTAAGTTGAATATAGCTATATGCCATGAAAGCAAAGGCAATAAAAAAGCCGGGGAATACCCACCAAGCCTGATGGAAAAATAATGGGTTGGGATAACTAAGCGTCTGAGTATAGACATGAATTGCATCGCAAAAAGTTGCGACGACTGCTGCCAGCAGGGCAAGTATAAATATGCCTGAGAATTGAGTGGTTCTCGTCATCATTCATCCTGAAAAGTGGGGTCTTTTTATTTTATGTGTTCTTTATAGTCTGATTGAGTAAAAAAGGCTAGGAATAAAGATGGTCGTAGTAATATTTTTAGTTAGCTACATGTGTACACATAAAAAATATGTAGCTTAGTTGGTTAGAGCCCCGTGCTTATAATGCAAGGGTCACAAGTTCTACTCTTGTTATAGCCACAATATTATGAAAAACCCACTCAGATTGAGTGAGGTTTATGCCTGAAATTTATGTTTGTTATTTTGTATGTCTAAAATTGCAGATTTTAATACTTGAAGGCAAATTTTTGCCGTTTCTTCTCTTGGTGAAAATTGCTCACTCATTTGTTGAAATGGGTGGATATAGTTTCTGAAATCTCTTAATTCTTTACTGAAACGATAGGTATCTTTTTCAAGTATTCCAATAGAGTGGGATACTTCGATAAAGTTATTTAGTGTCCATTGGTCAAAATTTTTAACTTTTCCATCTTTTTTAGGGCTTTGTCTGGATAAATTAAAAACTTTGGGGTTTAGAGATGCTATGTTTAAAAATAATCCTTCTAATGTACTACCTGCTAATAAAACGACCGATAAATATGCTTCAGCTTTGAAAGCTTTTTCTATTTCTTGCATTCTCTTATCAATTATTGGAACTAACGCTGGTATTAAATTGAGTTTAGAGCAATCAACATTGAACTCATGTTTGATAAAATTATTTTCCAGATTTTCTTCTTCAGTATTTAAATTTTCGTCTAAATTTACTTCACTAACTGATTCTATAAAAATTTCTGTGTTTCTTCGCGCCACACGAAATTTATCGAATTGAAGATATTTGTTAAAATTAGCTATTAGAGAATCGAGCCTTTTTAAATCATCCATGTAATTAATGGGATTAAAGAGTGTCTGAATACATATTTTTATCTTTTCAGTTTTATTAATTCTTCCTAACCGAAAATCTGTATATGCCCATCTTGCTGGAAAGCCCTGACCATAAGTATCCATGTAATCGAAGGTTGAGAAAAAATCTATAATTTTGGGACCTGATCGGTATTCGGTAGTTTCGTTAATTAGGTCGCGAAGTTTTTCCAGAGTTTTTGATGATAGGTGCATATTTATTAAGAATAATTATTTGAAATAAATATAACTTTTAACTTGAATTTTGTACATAAAGAAGTAGCGAATTAACATCATCCGTCTGCAACTGCTCCCGCATCTTTAAAAACTGCTTTTCATCTAAATCATAGAGCTTAAGTGAAAGTAGTTTTTCGATATCTTCCAGAGGGAAACGATATTTAATAATTTGAGCAGGCACGCCGCCGACAACAGCATAAGGTGGTACATCTTTAGTTACCACAGCGCCTGTAGCCACCACAGCACCTTCACCGAGTGTAACGCCTTGCATAATCATGGCGCGTGAGCCGATCCAGCAGCCATCACCAATGATTGTATCACCCGCAGGGACAAAACTCCGTGTATCAAACGGAAATGCTGAAATCCAGTCTGTGCGGTGGAGTTGGTTACCGCCCATCATAATCACGCATTCTGCGCCAAAGCAGACAAAATTACCGATATGTAGCTGGTCTATCGGCTTCTCTGGGGTCGCAGGTTTGTCGTGCAAATAACGCACCACACAGCGCTCAAAACCCTGATCCCAATATGCAGAATAATATGAATAATTACCCTTGATATGAATATTAGGGTTCTTCACTGTTTTAGAGATGAACTCAAATTCACACCAATGATTTACAGGTGAATTAATCAATTTTTCAGACATAAACAGTACAACTTAAAAAGGGTAAACCATTATAACCAATTGAACTGATGTCATGCGTCGTTCATCCCTATTAAAAATCAATCGCTAGACCGAAGTGTTTGTAGGGAGGTTTGGGATCCGAGCAATGACTTTAATTTCAAAATCAAAACCTGCAAGCCAATTAACACCTATTGCTGTCCAGTTTGGATAAGGCTTTTGTGTAAACACCTCATTTTTAACTTTCATGATGACTTCAAATTGCTGTTCAGGGTTTGTATGGAAGGTGGTGACATCGACAATTTCATCGAAAGTACAGCCTGCCGCAGCGAGAGTATGGCTAAGATTCTGGAATGCTAGTTTTACCTGTTTCTCAAAATCAGGTTCAGGACTGCCATCTTCACGGCTACCGACCTGGCCTGATACAAAGAGTAAATTTTCCGATTTAATAGCAGCAGAGTAACCATGCTGTTCATACAAGGCATGGCGATCTTGGGGAAATATTGCAATTCTAGTCATGTTTATTCTCATTCAATATCTGGTTTTAAAAGTGGGGGGAAAGCAGCTTTATTTTTGACATACGCCTGGTATGTCAATTAAAATTTTTGTGATTATGAGGTAATCAAAGCAATGTCTGTTCGTGAAAAAAAATGGCGGCAACCCGCAAGAAACTGATTGAAGTGGCACGCCGTACGTTTGCTGAGTATGGCTATGCAGACACCTCAATGGATAAACTCACGGCAGAAGCAGGGCTGACCCGTGGTGCGCTGTACCATCATTTTGGCGATAAAAAGGGCTTATTTGCTGCTGTGGTTAATCAAATTGATTCAGAAATGGCTTTATCTGCCCAGAAGTATCTGGAGCAACCCGAAGATCTTTGGGAGGGGTTGATACTTGAGGGGAAAACCTATATTGAAAATGCCTTGAATCCTGAGTTTCAGCGAATTGTATTACGCGACGGACCTGCGGTATTGGGTGATCCTGCGCATTGGCCGAGTCAAAACAAATGCTTGAAGTCTACACGTGAATGCGTAGAACAGTTATTGGCAGCAGACCGAATTAAAGCAGTGAATTCTGAAGCGGCAGCCATATTTTTAAATGGAGCAGCCATGAATGCGGCGCTTTGGGTGGCTTCTAGCAAGAATCCTGAGCAGGTGTTGTCAGAAGCATTACATGCCTTTCAACTTTTTGCATCAGGATTATTAAAAGAAGGATAGAGCAGAGGTATAATAATTATTTGTCTGATTATAAAAAACCCCTCAAAAGAGGGGCTTAAAATTGCTATCTTAATGAATTAAAGATATTCAACTTTAGAAACTTCGTACTCAACTTCACCTTGTGGTGTGTTGATTTTTACATCGTCGCCTTCATTTTTACCCAAAAGACCACGAGCAATTGGAGAGTTCACAGAGATTTTGTTGATTTTAAAATCTGCTTCGTCATCACCAACGATTTTATAAGTCTTTTGTTCTTCAGTATCTAAGTTCTCAATGGTCACAGTCACACCGAAAACCACACGGCCATTTTGCTCAAGTGATTTAACATCAATCACTTGGCAAGCACCCAGTTTACCTTCGATATCTTGGATACGGCCTTCACAGAAACCTTGTTGCTCGCGAGCAGCGTGGTATTCTGCGTTTTCTTTCAAATCCCCATGTTCACGCGCTTCAGCAATTGCTGCAGTAATACGTGGACGATCAACACTTTTAAGTTGCTGTAATTCTTTCTCTAGGGCAATTTTGCCTTCGGGAGTCATAGGATAACGTTGCATTGTTGTCCCTCATGTTTGTAAAAAGAAAAAATCAGTAAAATTTTTACTGACCTAGAAATGAAAAAAAGCCCGCCACCGAGAGGTGGCGGGACTTCTCGGTAACTTAATTAACCTTTAGTAAGGTCTTGTAAGCGGTATACATCCATTGGCAATTTGATTGCTAAAGCTTGGCATACTGCATCAGCACCGTTAAGGGTAGTTGTGTAATACACTTTACCTTGTAATGCAGAGCGGCGGATCGAGAATGAATCTTCTTGAGCCTGTTTGCCTTCAGTTGTATTGATAATGAGGTGAACTTCGCCATTTTTCAAGCGGTCTACGATATTAGGACGGCCTTCAGTCACTTTGTTCACACGTTCACATTCAATACCAGCATCTTTAATCACATCATAAGTACCGCCAGTAGCGATCACTTTGAAGCCAAGATCTGTCAACTGTTTCGCAATACCAACAGCACGAGGCTTGTCAGAGTGACGAACAGATAAGAATGCATGTTTTACTTCGCCTTCCGTTGGTAGGCCTGGTAAACGGTCATTAGAGCCTAACACAGCTTTATAGAACGCTTCACCAAATGTTTTACCTACACCCATCACTTCGCCTGTAGATTTCATCTCAGGGCCAAGAATTGGGTCAACACCAGGGAATTTGTTGAATGGGAACACCGCTTCTTTTACAGAGAAGTGTTCAGGAATAATCTCTGTAGTGAATCCTTGAGATTCTAGAGATTGACCTGCCATACAACGTGCAGCAACTTTTGCTAAAGATTCGCCGATACACTTAGATACGAATGGAACTGTACGTGATGCACGTGGGTTCACTTCTAAGATGTATACGTCAGTACCTTTAACCGCAAACTGTACGTTCATCAAACCAATTACGCCAAGCTCTTTTGCCATAGCGATGGTTTGACGGCGCATTTCGTCCTGTACTTCTTTAGATAAAGAGTAAGGAGGAATAGAACATGCTGAGTCACCTGAGTGAATACCCGCTTGTTCGATGTGCTGCATGATACCGCCGATCACAACGTCTTTACCGTCAGATACGCAGTCCACGTCAACTTCAATCGCATCGTCTAGGAAGTGGTCAAGAAGTACAGGCGCTTCGTTAGATGCTTGAACCGCATCACGTAGGTAGCGTTTCAATTCGTCATCGTTGTATACGATTTCCATCGCACGACCACCAAGTACATAAGATGGACGTACCACAAGTGGGTAGCCAACTTTTGCAGCTTCAGCCATACCTTCTTCAGCAGATTTTACGATGCTGTTGTTTGGTTGACGAAGTTGCAGACGTTGAATCATTTGTTGGAAACGTTCACGGTCTTCTGCACGGTCAATCGCGTCAGGTGATGTCCCGATAATTGGCGCACCAGCTTCTTCTAAAGCACGAGCTAATTTAAGCGGAGTCTGACCACCGTACTGAACGATAATGCCTTTAGGCTTCTCGATACGCACGATTTCAAGTACATCTTCCAAAGTGATTGGTTCGAAGTACAAACGATCTGATGTGTCGTAATCCGTAGAAACAGTTTCAGGGTTACAGTTCACCATGATGGTTTCATAGCCGTCATCACGCATTGCAAGGGCAGCGTGTACACAGCAGTAATCGAATTCGATACCTTGACCAATACGGTTTGGGCCGCCACCGATGACCATGATTTTGTCACGGTTCGATGGGTTTGCTTCACACTCTTCATCGTAAGTTGAGTACATGTAAGCTGTATCAGATTCGAATTCTGCAGCACATGTATCTACACGTTTGTAAACTGGAGTTACGCCCAAGTTCCAACGGTGTTTACGGAATTGTTTTTGTGAAATGCCCATCAAGTCTGCAATGCGAAGATCTGATAAACCTTTACGTTTGAAAGAACGGATGTTGTCCGCGTTCAAATCACCAAAACCTAAAGTTTTGATTTGGTTTTCAGTTTTGATGATGTCTTCGATTTGAATCAAGAACCAACGGTCAATTTTGGTTGCTTCAAATACTTCATCAAGAGTGAAACCGTGACGGAATGCATCGCCTACGTACCAAATACGCTCTGGACCTGGAACTTTCAATTCAACAAGAATTTTCTCACGTGCGCCTTCAGTGCCCACAGCGATTTTTTCGTCAAAACCACATGCGCCCACTTCAAGACCACGAAGCGCTTTAGACACAGATTCTTGGAAGTTACGGCCAATGGCCATTACTTCACCTACAGATTTCATCTGAGTCGTCAAAGTTGCGTCAGCTTGCGGGAATTTCTCGAAGTTGAAACGAGGAATTTTCGTTACAACATAGTCGATCGCAGGTTCGAAAGATGCAGGAGTTGTGCCGCCAGTGATGTCATTTTTCAACTCATCGAGGGTATAACCTACAGCCAATTTCGCCGCGATTTTCGCAATTGGGAAACCAGTTGCTTTAGAAGCAAGGGCAGATGAACGAGAAACACGTGGGTTCATCTCGATCACAACCATACGGCCGTCTTTCGGGTTGATACCGAACTGAACGTTAGAACCGCCAGTTTCAACACCAATTTCACGAAGTACAGCTAAAGATGCATTACGTAGAAGTTGGAATTCTTTGTCTGTTAATGTTTGCGCAGGAGCAACAGTGATTGAGTCACCAGTGTGTACGCCCATTGGGTCAAAGTTTTCGATTGTACATACAATGATACAGTTGTCGTTTTTGTCACGAACAACTTCCATTTCGTACTCTTTCCAACCAATTAAAGATTCATCGATCAATAGTTGGTGAGTAGGAGAGAGGTCGAAACCACGTTCACAGATTTCAATGAACTCTTCACGGTTGTATGCGATACCGCCGCCTGAACCACCCATCGTGAATGATGGACGGATAATCACAGGAAAGCCGAAACGTGCTTGGATTTCCAAAGCATGTTCCATGTCTTCTGCAACATCAGCGCGAGGGCATTCCAAACCAATTTTGCGCATTGCGATATCGAAAAGTTTACGGTCTTCCGCTTTTTCGATTGCTTCTTTCGTCGCGCCAATCAATTCAACATTGTATTTTTCTAAAATACCGTTGGCATCGAGTGCAAGGGCACAGTTCAATGCTGTTTGACCACCCATTGTAGGAAGAACTGCGTCTGGGCGTTCTTTCTCAATGATTGCAGCTACAGTTTGCCAAGTAATCGGCTCGATGTAAGTTGCGTCTGCCATCGCAGGGTCTGTCATAATGGTCGCTGGGTTAGAGTTCACCAAAATAACACGGTAGCCTTCTTCACGAAGGGCTTTACATGCTTGCGCACCTGAGTAGTCAAACTCACATGCCTGACCGATCACAATCGGACCAGCACCAATAATTAAGATGCTTTTAATGTCTGTACGTTTAGCCATGATGCTTCCTTAATTACTTCTTAGATGCTTCGATAAGTTCGATGAAATGATCGAACAGTGGTGCGCAGTCATGTGGACCAGGGCTTGCTTCTGGGTGGCCTTGGAAACTGAACGCAGGTTTGTCTGTACGATGAATCCCTTGAAGGGTTTGGTCGAACAGCGATTTGTGCGTAGCTTTCAAGTTTGCAGGAAGAGTTTCTGCATCCACTGCGAAGCCGTGGTTTTGAGAAGTAATCATCACTGTACCATTTTCTAAGTTTTGTACAGGATGGTTAGCACCGTGGTGACCGTGAGGCATTTTCACAGTTTTTGCACCTGATGCAAGTGCAAGAATTTGGTGACCTAAGCAAATACCGAATACAGGTACATTGCGTGCGTCTTCTACAATTGTTTTTACAGCTTCAATTGCATAATCACATGCTGCTGGATCGCCGGGGCCGTTCGATAAGAACACGCCATCTGGATTCAGCGCAAGTACATCAGCAGCAGGAGTTTGCGCAGGCACGACAGTCAATTTACAACCGCGGTCTGCGAGCATACGTAAGATGTTGGTTTTGACACCGTAATCGTATGCTACAACATGGAATTTAAGTTCTGGTTGAGCGAAACCTTTACCAAGCGCCCAAGAGCCTTTAGTCCACTCGAAACCGGTCGGATCACAGCATTCTTTTGCAAGGTCTAAACCATTCAAACCACCGAATGCGCGTGCTTTTTCTAGTGCTTCTTCTTCAGTGATGTTTTCGCCTGCAAGGATACAGCCGTTTTGTGCACCTTTATCACGTAAGATACGTGTTAATCGTCGCGTGTCGATGTCAGCAATGGCAACTACATTGTGCTGTACTAAATATTCACCTAGTGATTGTTCAGCACGGAAGTTGCTATGCAATAAAGGTAGGTCACGAATGATCAATCCGTTCGCCCATACTTTATGAATTCGACCTGACTCAGCGTCTTCATCATTACAACCTGTGTTACCGATATGTGGGTAAGTTAGTGTCACAAGTTGTTGTGCATAACTAGGGTCAGTCAAAATTTCTTGATAGCCAGTCATTGCTGTATTAAAAACGACTTCACCAGTCGTACTACCCGATGCGCCAATAGAAGTACCTTTAAAGATAGTTCCGTCGGCAAGGGCTAAAATTGCTGGGGTGCTCAAACCAAAGCTCCTGAAATTTAGGCTGTAAAAAAGCGAGAAGACGAAAAAAAAGGAAGGCTGCTTAAAAACCTACCCTCCTTACATCTGCTCGCTTGAACTTAACACGGCATTATACGCAGAAAGCCACTGAAAGTCCATCGTAAATATCAGGAATAAAGCAGATAAAGCGCTTGCATTTTAGAATAAAGTTTGGTTTTGCAAAATCTTAGAAAAATGTAAGCAATTAATTATTGTCAGACAAATCATAAATTAAAATTTATCAAAAAGCGCTAATGTGGGTCGGTCAGCAAAAACTATAGGTACAAAGTCATGGCAATACAACAAAAACAAACAGCGGCTAAAACCTCCCTGAAAGAAGTCGTTATCGAAGGTGCTGAAAAGCTTGAACAAGTTGCAAAAGAGGCAAGTGTTCAAGCCACAGAAGCGGTCACTGAAAGCAAAGAAAAGATCGGAGCAGAGGCAAAGCAGTTGAATGCCAGTGTGCAAGATCAATTGCGTCAGTTGAAGCAAGATGTATTGAATAAACTTGATCAGTTAAAAGTTCAGTTTGGTTCATCGCAAAAAGATTTTAGTGAACTCAAAGAATTTGTGAAAACTGAATTTAATACGGTTATTGATGATCTTTCAAAACTTGGAAAAGAGCTGAAAGAAGATGTGACCCAAATTTCAGGAAAGCACAAAGATCATCTAACAGAAACATTTAAGCGTTCTAAGGAGCATACTTTGGAAGCGTGGAAAAAAGTTTCACCAGTGAAAGCTGAAGTTACGGATCAAACCACAGATCTTAAAAGTTAATTGTGAATGACATGAATTTTAAAACGCTTGAGCTAAATCTAGTCATTCCAGGGAGCTGGATTCGGTGAGAGCGAATTAAACTTCAATTTAACGCTAAATATGCAAAAGGGAGTCATTAATGGCTCCCTTATTGTGAATGGTACATTTAAGTCCAAAGCACCTATTTAAAAATAGACAGGCAATAAAAAAGCAAAAGATCGTACTTTTGCTTTTTATTGAAGATCAAAACATTAAAAATTTAGAACTGATGTAGCCAATCACGTTTGTTGTGAAAGTCAGCATTTGGACTACTATGCTGCATGGCATAGTACTGTTCACCTTGAGAGGTTTTCAGTACTGCAGTTAGACCAATATAGAGATCTTCCCATTTAAGTTTGTACTTCAGCATAAATTCTGTCAGATCAAGACTGACATTTAAGCCATAGTGCGTCCGTTTCAACTGATTCAGTTCAATATCGTAAGCAGCTTGTGGCGGCATATCTTCTGGATAGCGATATTCTTCAAACTGGTAAGCCTGCCAAGCTTGTGAAGGGGAGAGGTTGATTTCACGATAAAAGTCTTCGTTGTGGACACCAATAAAAACTTCTAAGCAGGTCTGTTCCCACAAAAAATCGATTCGTGGGTGAGCTGATACCAGTTCTGGCCATTGAATCAGTTGGTTTGGGTCTCGAATCCAATAACCCACATTCAAAGTATATGGGCTTTGTTGTTCGATAGCACCAACGACTGATACAGCCTGAAAGCGACGATCAAAAGCGCTGAGTTCGAAACTTGCCATAAATGTTTAGTTAGACAGGTGTGCGTAGCGAACAAGGTTAGACAGTTTTGCATTTTGTTTTGCCGCTTTGCGGTAAATCAAAGCAATCTTACCAATCGTTTGAACAACTTCAGAACCTGAAACAGTCGCAATCTCAGTAATCATTGCAGCACGAGCTTCACGGTCTTCTGCCACAACTTTCACTTTAATTAACTCATGGTCGTTTAACGCACGGTTTAATTCTTCAACAACGCTTTCTGATAAGCCTTTGTCCGCAACCATTACAACTGGGTTTAGGGTGTGACCAATTTGACGTAAGCGTTTACGTTCTTGAATAGATAAAGCCGCCATAAATATAACCTAATTTTAAAAACGACCTAGTATAGCAAAATCAAAGTTGAAGCGCTGTATTTAATCGGCATTTTCTCGATGAAGATTATTGAAAAAAACATGATTTAAGATGCTTTTTAGATACACATGTCTACTGCAAAAGTGCTGAATTTCACGTACAATCAAGACTGAGAAGTTTTTTTTATTTAGAGAGTTATGGCTACCCGCATTACTAACCAGAAATTATCCAAAAGTAGTCGTGACTGGATGCGTGAGCATCTTGATGACCCCTTTGTGAAAAAAGCACAAAAGGAAGGATATCGTGCGCGTGCCGCTTATAAATTGCTTGAAATTCAAGAAAAATACAAATTGATCAAGCCGGGCATGACCGTTGTCGACTTAGGTGCTGCACCAGGCAGTTGGTCGCAAATTGCCGGAAAACTTGTTGGTGACAAAGGTTTGGTTATTGCTTCTGATATTTTACCAATGGATGCTTTACCGGATGTGACCTTCTTGCAAGGTGACTTTCGTGAACAAGAAGTGTTCGATGAATTGTTAAAAATTTTAGATGGACGTACTGTAGACGTTGTAATTTCAGATATGGCCCCCAATACATCAGGTAATAAGGCTGTAGATCAACCGCGTCAGATCTATCTTTGTGAATTAGCAATCGACTTTGCTCAAAAGGTTCTTGGACCAAATGGACAGTTTGTTGTTAAAGTGTTCCAAGGTATTGGATTTGATGAATACCGTAAGCAAGTTGTAGACACATTTGATGTGCTGAAAACAGCAAAACCGGCGGCTTCACGTGCTCGATCTAAAGAAGTGTTTTTAATCGGGCAGGGACGTAAGAAAGCTTTCAAGTAAAGTTTACTTGCCAACTCGTTAAAAATTGTGCATTTTGTACGTTTTTAAATTATTGCGAAGCTACTCTGCAGCGTAAGTATTAGAGTCACCCATGTAAGTGGGATTGAACGAATTAGATAGAAATGGGAATAAAGCTTTGAGCGATCTTTTTAAGAATGCCGTGTTGTGGCTGGTTATCCTAGGCGTGCTGGTTTTAATCTTCAGCAACGTCAGTGACCGCAATCAACCGACCGCGATGAACTATTCTGAGTTCGTGGCAGCCGTAAATGCGGGTCAGATTAAACAAGTCACCATTGATGGCGAAAGAATTCGTGGCGAAAAATCAAACGGTTCAGAGTTTGAAAGTATCCGTCCTGCGGTTCAAGATCCTGAACTTATGCCGAACCTGATCAAGAACAATGTTGTTGTTGAAGGTACAGCGCCACAGCGTCAAAGTATTTTGATGCAACTTCTGATTGCAAGTTTCCCTGTTCTTTTAATCATTCTGTTATTCATGTTCTTTATGCGCAACATGGGTGGTGGAGCTGGTGGTAAGAATGGCCCAATGAGTTTTGGTAAGTCAAAAGCAAAAATGCTGTCTGAAGACCAAATCAAAGTGACATTTACTGATGTAGCGGGCTGTGATGAAGCTAAACAAGAAGTTGTTGAAATCGTTGACTTCCTAAAAGATCCATCTAAGTTCAAACGACTTGGTGCAAGCATTCCGAAAGGCGTGCTTATGGTTGGTCCTCCGGGTACGGGTAAAACTTTACTTGCTAAAGCGATTGCGGGTGAAGCGAAAGTACCGTTCTTTAGTATTTCGGGTTCTGACTTTGTTGAAATGTTCGTGGGTGTGGGTGCGTCTCGTGTCCGTGACATGTTTGAACAAGCAAAGCGTCATGCGCCATGTATCATTTTCATCGATGAGATCGATGCCGTTGGTCGTCACCGTGGTTCAGGTACAGGTGGTGGTAATGATGAGCGTGAGCAAACATTAAACCAAATGTTGGTTGAAATGGATGGCTTTGAAGGCAACGAAGGTATTATCGTTATTGCTGCAACAAACCGTGCTGACGTATTGGATAAAGCTTTACTTCGTCCGGGTCGTTTTGACCGTCAAGTGATGGTATCTCTACCGGATATTAAAGGTCGTGAGCAAATCCTGAATGTACATTTGAAAAAATTACCTTCTGTGACTGGTGTAGATGTTAAAGTCTTGGCACGTGGTACACCTGGCTTCTCAGGTGCTCAGTTGGCTAACCTTGTAAACGAAGCAGCACTGTTTGCTGCACGTCGTAACAAGAACACGGTCGATATGCATGACTTTGAAGATGCAAAAGACAAGCTTTACATGGGTCCTGAACGTAAATCGATGGTGATTCGTGAAGAAGAACGTCGTGCGACGGCTTATCATGAAGCAGGTCATGCGATTGTTGCTGAAATCTTGCCGGGTACAGACCCTGTGCATAAAGTGACAATCATGCCACGTGGTTGGGCACTGGGTGTGACTTGGCAGTTGCCTGAACATGACCAAACCAGCCATTACAAAGACAAAATGTTGAATGAACTTTCAATTTTGTTTGGTGGTCGTATTGCAGAAGAAGTCTTCATTAACCAAATGTCGACTGGTGCTTCAAATGACTTTGAACGTGCAACAAAAATGGCACGTGCAATGGTTACTAAATACGGTATGTCCGATAAAATGGGCGTCATGGTTTATGAAGATGACTCACAGCAGTCATTCATGGGTGGTTTAGGAAGTCGTGTGATTTCCGAAGCAACGCAGCTTGAAGTTGACCGTGAAGTTCGCCGTATTTTAGATGAACAATATAAAGTTGCTCGCGACATTCTTGAAAATAACAAGGATATTGCGCATGCCATGGTGAAAGCATTACTTGAATGGGAAACCATTGATCGTGATCAAATCCGTGACATTATGGAAGGTCGTGAACCACAACCACCAAAAGTGTACATCGCTGAAAATCCAGTGATTGATGTAACACCAACGGATGGTCCAGATGTTCCACCACCATTACCGTCATTGCCAAAAGCATAAAAATTTAAAACCACCTTCGGGTGGTTTTTTTATATGAAAATAAATGCATGTGAGCGAAATGCTGAGCAAACTTAGCGTTAAAATAAGCATAGCAAAATCTGGGATGTGTAATATGAAGTTGGTGTCTTTGCCGAATAAAATTTTAAACTGTGGTAATTTGCAATTAGATTTGTCAGAGCCACATGTGATGGGAATTTTAAATGTCACACCGGACTCTTTTAGTGATGGTGGCAAACACAATGGTAAAGACCAAGCTATAGCACATGCCTTACAAATGATTGCGGATGGTGCGACAGTGATTGATGTCGGTGGTGAGTCAACACGTCCGGGTGCATCTGTTGTTGAGGTTGAAGAAGAAATTCGACGGGTCGTACCCGTCGTTGAAGCCTTATCTAAACACAATGTAGTGATTTCTATCGATACCTCACAACCTGAGGTGATTGAGGTAGCGGTTCAGGCAGGTGCGCATATCTGGAATGATGTACGTGCATTAACTCGGCCGAATGCCTTAGAAACCGCTGCAAAACTGGATATTCCAGTGATCATTATGCATATGCGTGGCGAACCTACCACGATGAATAATCTAGATCAGTATCAAGATGTCGTGGCTGATGTAATCGATGAATTAAAGCAACGTGTGCAAGATGCATTAGATGCAGGTGTACGTGCAGAAAACATTATGATTGATCCGGGTTTTGGTTTTGCTAAAAATGCGCAACAAAACTTAAAGCTTTTACAGCAATTCTATCAATTGAATGACATGGGCTATCCGATCCTTTCGGCATTATCTCGTAAGCGTTTTATCGGTGAAGCACTTGGCGGTGCAGATGCACAAAATCGCGCAGTAGGCTCGGTTGCAGCGCATCTACTCAGCATTCAACAAGGTGCATGTATGGTTCGCGCACATGACGTCAAAGCAACGGTAGATGCGATACGTGTTTGGCAAGCCATGCAGAATGCAGTGTGATTTGAAAATACTGAATTCCAATAAATTTGGTGAATTGTAGTATTTGTGTTATATAAGCGCCCTGAATGTTTTGTGATAGAGTTTCGTATGTTTGCAGATTTACTGCTACCCATGTTTGATGATGAATATTACCCAGATGTGTTGGTTGCAGAGGTGAAGTTATTGGTTGTTCAATTTGCGAAGAAAATTGCAAAAGCAGATTTAAGTTCAACTGATATCTACCATTTTGCCAATGAAACGGTTGCACAGCTCAATAAGATGAAACCTCAATTTGAAGATTTAGATTCGTCTTTGGATGATACGGCTGCAGATTATATTGCAGAAGCCATGATGATGGTGCTGCAAGATGAAGGCCATATGGATATTGAAATGGAAGAGTTGGTTGCTAACCGAGAATGGTAATTGAACTTTAAAAAAAGCCCTGTAGTGACAGGGCTTTTTTGTGTTTAGGGATTTAAAAAAGTCATTGAGCATTGTTTAAAAAATCTTTAAATGATGATTTGATCGATGCTGATAGTTTTTGTTCTTCTTGCATAGCTTGTAAGTGTAGGGTGTAGAAATACAATTGATGTTCTTTTTGTTTTAAAGATTGTTGATAAGACCAAAATGCCAGTTGGCGAAGCTTTTGTAGTTTTACTCGTTCAATGGCGCTGCTTTCAGGTTTATAAAATAATTCAGTAAATACACATAAAAACAGACTGAAAAAAAGTCCACAGAGACTGATGAGGTTTAATACATCTGTTTGTAGATACTTAAAGTTTATAGCGAGGATAAGTGTGAATCCGCCAAGGAGATACAGTTGTATTTGCAGACGCGGAACTGCGGACTTACTGCTAAAACGTGCTTGATAATGTGCATACCAGACATAGCAATAGATCCATGGAAGAATAATCAATAAACCAAGATTAAACGCCATTTTGGGGTCGTGTATTGAAAGTGCCGTTGAAAGCATATGACCAAGTACAGCGCTGCTAAGGGGGATAGAAAGTATCAGGCAAAAGCTAAAGATTAAAACAGGTGCAGTGGGTGTGAGATTGATAATTTTAAGATGTGCAAACAGCAGCCGTTGATAAAAGGCATCGGGATGCTTGAGTTGTAGTGCGGGGAGATTAAAATCTGAAGGTGTCGGCATCGAATAATAATAGATTTCTAAATTTTAGGCATAAAAAAACCAGCAAATTGCTGGATCTTTTATTGCACCAATCTTAGAAGTATAAGAATGGTGCCCGAGGCCAGACTCGAACTGGCACGCTTTGTGGGCGGGGGATTTTAAATCCCCTGTGTCTACCGATTTCACCACTCGGGCATGTGCGCAATAATAGAGGACGAAATGAAGCTTGGCAAGAGTATTTGATGGTGTTTGTTTTAAAATCAATCAATTCATGCATATAAGTTGAAAATATTCAAAAATAGCGATGTATTGAATGACTTTTTGAGCAGTGATTTAAAGTTTTTTGCACTATATCAATGCCAGCTTATTTCATTAACTCATCAAGATAATGTTCAACATTTTGGTGCTTTAGCTTTTTACATAGCTGATTTTCCTGATGCAGCATTTGTATGTGCAAATTTTGGAACAGGGTAAAGCGCTCAGATAACTGTTTATGATTTGCCTGATTCGGATTACTGAGCGACAAACGTAATTTTGCTTTAAGCATTTGTTTATACGACCAATATGCAATACGACGTGTCTCTTGCAGAAAATAGTATTCTTGGGTGTTACTTCCACCTTTGAAAAGATTTTCTTTATAAAAACGCACAAAGCCGAAACTCATGGCGAAAAAGAACAATACAGATTGAACAAAGGTGCTTTGTAAAAAGGCGATATTGAGTAATTGTAATAAAATCACGATCGCAAGTCTGAACGGCGTATTTTTCAAACTTTGATACAGGGACATTGAACTGTGCTTGATTTGCTTGATGACTAAGGGCACAACCAGCATGAAAAACAGCATAATACTTAGTACAGCAATACCATGAGCGCGAAACTCACTCATTTCTGGAAAATACAGTTGCACTGCATGTCCAATACTCATGCTCAAAGAAATAAAAATCATCGCCGCCAAAACCCAAGGAATAAGTTCTTTGAGTTCGTCTAAAATGCCTTGAGTTTTCAGTTGGCTATAAAATAAATAATTATGTTTAAAGGCTGCTGGATATTGCTGTTTCAGTTGTTGAAGGTAAAGCGCAGCCTGTTTCTTTTGAGCCATATTGTGACGTTAGTATTAAAGCGTGAAAGTAATATAGTTGATTTCGATATTTTTGACAGAATTTTTTTCTAAATCATGTTGTATATCTGAACATTATAAGAGAAATCACAATTTCTATAGTGAAGGTCGCAGTTTTCATCCTTCTTTTATGCGAAAATACATACTTATTGAATATTAAGTTTTTATAGGCAGTTTATGACTGATCATTCTCCTGAAACATTAAGCGATATCGAAATTCTAGACATTCTTCAGTCGATGAAATCAGATGTTTTAAATACTGAAGCAAATGAAGTGATTCGTAGTGGGGGAAAAGCTGGTCGTCAAGAAGCACACAAACAAGCTTTGGTAAAATTAAATCAAGCATTTGAAGATAAATTTGTTGAAGCTGTGACTTTAGCTTTAGGCTTAAATGAAGGCCAAAGTAAAAAAATCCGCTACAAAAAAGACCGTATCCGTATTTTGAAAGTTCGTGGTATCGATTATTTAGCGATTGATGGTGCTGAAACTGCACAAGTATTGTCGCAAGTTGCACAAGCGATTGTACGTGAAGACGCAACGGTGACTCATGACCTCCATAACATTTTTCCATTTTGGAAAGAAGGCTGGCCAATGGTTCAATTCGACAATGTTTATAAAATTTTAGAAGATGACATTCGTATTCATTATGAAGCAGTTCTAGAAGCATTAATTTCAAAGCATTAATCACTACAAATGAACCTGTGAGTGTAAAACACTGGCTAGTTCAGTATTGTTAAGCATAAAAAAGCACCTGATGGTGCTTTTTTATCTTTAAAATTTTAAGTTAAGCTCGAATAAAAGGGAAACATTCCAAAGATCAGACCTGCTGCTAACATGACAAAACACGTGATTACAGCCCAGATAATGGTAAATTTCTGATGTTGTCCAAACTCGATACCCGCAAGTCCACAGAGTAAATATGTCGAAGGGACAAGTGGAGAGAGTAGGTGTACAGGTTGCCCTACGATGGAGGCACGTGCCATTTCTACAGGTGCAATTCCATAATGAGCTGCTGCATCTGAAAGAATTGGCAAAACCCCAAAATAGAAAGCATCATTCGACATAAAGAAAGTCATCGGCATACTGATGACAGCGGTTATCGGTGCTAAATAGGGACCCATACTTTCAGGGATAATTGCCACAAGTTGTTTGGACATGGCTTCTACCATGCCTGTTCCAGCTAAAATTCCGGTAAAAATACCTGCAGCAAAAATGATGCCGACCACGTTTAAAGCACTACCTGCATGATGTGCGATTAACTTTTTCTGCAAGTCGACATTTTTGTAGTTGACGACTAGCGCAATACATAAAGCCACCATGAATAAAATAGGCATAGGTAAAATACTAAAAACCAGACAAATCATCAGAACGACGGTTAACAGTGCATTAAACCAACGTAGATCTGCGCGGTTGGCTTCTGGATTATCTGAGATTTGAATGTTTTCACCATGGCTGATATCCAATTGGACAATTCCTAGACGCTTTCTTTCCATGCGACCATACATCGTTCCTAAGAAGTACAACCAGCCGATGGCAAATAACATCGGTAAAACCATCGGGACAAATACATCACTTGGGTCGACATGAAGTGCGCTGGCGGCGCGGGCTGTAGGCCCACCCCATGGCGTAAGGTTCATAATGCCGCTAGAGAGCATAATCAAACATGCCATAATCAATGGGCTCATACCTAAGCGCTTATAGAGTGGCAGCATGGCAGCAACACAGATCATATATGTTGTAGAACCATCTCCATCCAAAGAGACAATTAACGTCAGGGTAATGGTTCCAAGAACGACTTTTAACGGATCACCTTTGACCATTTTTAAAATAAATTTCACCTAAGGGTCGAACAAACCTGTATCAATCATGATGGCAAAATACAGAATCGCAAAAAGCAGCATGATGCCAGTCGGTGCAAGTTTTTTACACCTTCAATCATCATGTCGCCAATTTCATTTATTTGTATGTGTGACAAGCTGTCAAAATAAAAACCAAGTAACCACGCAATCAAGGCAAAAAGTAGGGGAATTAAAGTCAGTGCAACAAGTGGGCTTAAGCGTTTCGACATGATCAAATACATAAAGCACAAGATCATGCCCAAACCGAGTACGGTTAACATGGTTCATTCCTTTGAAATATAAAGCTGTTTTTAAATCCAAGGGCAGAGCATAAAGATAAATTTCATCAGTCAAAACAAAGGTGAGAAAATGTGAAATACATCACTATTTTAATGAAAAATAGTCATTAATAATGAAGGTATTAGGGAAGGGCGGTTTTTCGATTTATTTTAATTTGTATTCAAAAAAAGTGGTCTGTTTACATTTATTCAACATCAGTAGAGAACTGTAAGTGCGTGTAGATCCAGTTTGATCACAATAAGTGCGCTTAAGCAAAAATAGACAGTAGCGTCCGAATCGGCCAACTAAAAAATCGGAACCAAAAAATTAAGGGATTATAAAAAAACAGACCAAAACGCATAGTTTCGTCAAAATGTTGTCTGCCGCGTTCATAAGGATAAGGCGTTAAAAACCAAGCAGTGACGATCAGTGCAACACCGAGCAATAGAAATAAAGGTTGTGGATGAGCTTTGAAAAAATAATAGATTAGATAAGCCCCAGTATAAAAACTAAAGCAAGTCAAAATAGCTTTAAGTGAAAAAGACATCTTCGTATTCCATCGTATTTATATTTTATTGTTTTAGAAAAAAGAAGAATCGAATTAATCCGATTCTTCTGGTGTATCAAGTTCAGTTTCAGCCTGTTGTAAGCGGGTCACTAATAATTGGTCAATTTTAAAGTGGTCTACATCCACAACTTCAAATTTGTAGCCATGATAAGTAACAAAGTCAGCTGGACGTGGAATTTTACGCAGTTTAAACATCATAAAGCCCGCAAGGGTTTCATAGTTTTCTTCATCGGGCATTTCATCTAAAGCGAGTGCATGTTTTAGATCTTCGATTGGTGTACTGCCATCGATAAGCCAAGAATCTGCATCTCGTTTAATAATTTGTTGCTCTGCTTCAATCGGTGTTACCCAGTCGCCCATCACGGTAATCATAATGTCGGAGAGGGTAATAACGCCAACAACCAAAGCATATTCGTTAATTACAACGGCAAATTTTTCTTTGGTTGAACGGAAACGATCGAGTAATTCAGACAGTGTTAAGGTATCTGGAATCGTGAGGACATTACGAATAGTATTTTCGTTGAGCTGTAAAAGTGACTGATTGTTGAGGATTCGAACCAAAATATCTTTGGCATCCACATAGCCAATCACGTCATCAATATTTTCACTACAGACCAAAAACTTTGAATACGGAAATTCAGCGAGTTTTTGACGAATACTGGCTTCAGATTCTTTGAGGGTAAAGTACACCACGTTTTCACGTGTGGTCATACTTGAAGGGACGTTACGTTCTTCCAGCTCAAATACGTTTTCAATAAAGTGGTGTTCTTGTTTTTGTAGTACACCAGCTTGAGCACCGGCATCCATCACAGCTGAAATGTCGTCAAAGGTAATATTGTCATCACGTGTTGTATTCACTTTGAATAAACGAAACAACAAATTGGCAATGGCATTAATCACCCATGCCATTGGCTTACACACTTTAATAAAGATTTGAATCGGGTCAACAACAGCAACGGCAATTTTTTCAGGTGCGATCATCGCCAAACGTTTTGGCATCAAATCAGCAAATAGAATGAATAAGGATGTGACTAAAGTAAACGACAGGGTGAAACCGATAGTTTCAGTCCACGGGCCCTGATAAAAACGAGTGACTAAGCTAATGAAGTAAGGACGAAAAGCACCTTCACCCAAAATACCGCCAAGAATTGCCACAGCATTTAAGCCAATTTGTGATGCGGCGAAAAAGTCTGCTGAGTTGGCTTGTAAGTCAAGCACACGTTGTGCACGTGAATCTCCAGATTCAGCCAAAATTTTAAGTTTTACTTTTCGTGCACCCGCAAGGGCAATTTCTGTTAATGAAAGAAAACCCGCACCGACGATCAGGAGAATAATAATGACAATATTTTGGAAAAGGCTCACGAATACACCTGTTTGTGATTCATTCTATTTTTCTGTATTTCTAACACAAAAATGGGCAAGGTAGTAGTCTTAACTACTACCTATATAGTGACAGTATACGTTTGAATTAATAAGGAATTAAAGAACTAATTACTGATACTGTGAAAACTGAGAGTTATTCATTAAGTATTCGCGGTTTTCTTCTTCAATCATTTGACGTGCAACATATAAAATAAGTTGACGTAACCAGCGATGAGCAGGGTGATGATGAAGTAATGGACACCAAGCCATTTTTAATTCAAATTCAGGAATATAGAATGGTGGATCACGAAGTAACAGGTTTTGACTTTTGGCTTGAAGTCGAGCAATACGGCTTGGCAGAGTCGCAACCAAGTCAACATTCGATGCCAATAAGCCCGGCATTTGATAATGACGGGTGAAAACTGAAATTTTACGTTTTTGGCCAATACGTTCTAAGGCTTGATCAATCCAACCAAGACCCGCTTGTTTTTCAGGATTGACACCAAAACCAACACCCATACCTGTTTTAGACACCCAAATGTGTTGTGCATCTAGATAACTTTTCAGGTTTAAGTTATTTGCAGCAGGGTGCTTGGCATTTAAAAGGCATGAAAAACTGTCACGCCAGACCAATACTTGGTGAAAACTTTGCGGAATTTCATTAAAGCGGTTAATCGCCAAGTCGACTTTACCTTGTTCCATATCTCGATAAGACACATCACTTGGTGTTAAAAAGTCCAGAACCACATTGGGTGCTTCGGAGCGCAAAGCTTTTACTAGGCGCGGTACCAGTGTTGCTTCAGCATAATCTGAAGTCATGATGCGGAAGACACGATTTGAAGTGTAAGGTCGGAACTCGGTACGGGGTTCCAAAATCATCGAAAGGTCAGAAAGTGCATCACGGATACGTGGCTGTAATTCAAGTGCACGTTCTGTAGGTGTCATACCTTCTGAAGAACGAATAAGAAGTGGATCATTAAATAAGTTGCGTAGACGACGTAAAATATTACTCATCGCAGGCTGAGTTACACCCAGTTGCTCGGCAGCACGAGTCACATTTTTTTCACGAAGTAGTACATCAAGATAAATTAATAGATTGAGATCGACCCGCTCCAGATTCATAAAATAAATACCGACAATAAAATCATGAAATTTATCTGATTATGCCATAACTACTAAGGCTTGTGTAAAAAATGGATGAAAAAATGACGTGTACTTTTGTACTAAAAATCGGCAGTTTTAAGACAAATTTGCTGAAGTGCCAGCATATATTATCTTAAATACTTATTACCTGTTTAGACCGATATTTTTAAGTAAATGAAATAAAAATACGGAGCAATCTTGTTTATGCGAAGTGATATTCATAAAACAAAAAAATTAGATGAAATATCTCATTTGTATGATCATTTGAAGACGGAATAACCGAGTATTTAGCTCGGTAAATTTGGGCAAAAATGGCGTAAAAAATGCTGTTTTTTTTAAAAGTGAATGCTCAGTCGACTTAAGTCTAATGAAGAATAATTCATCAAAATGTTTGAAAAATAGACAAGAAAATTAGCAAAATATATTAATAAAAGTATTTAAATACAAATGCTTATAAATTTTGGTTAATTATTATAATACGACTTTAATCTACATATTTTTTAAATAAATACCGAAAATTAATGCAGAATATTGGATTAATTTTTTTAGTCAATCTACTCTGTGTCTATCGCAACGAAGTGTTCTAAATCTGAACAATCATTCGAGGGTATGATTTTAGCCTTACGTTGCAGAAAAATCCTAATATTATTACAGGAACATATCATGTCTACATACTTAACAGCGATTGATGCAATCCGTGAATTAAAAGCAAAATTCGGAAGCACTTGGCGCGATATTAGCCCAGAAGATGCTGCACGTATGCAAATGCAAAACCGTTTCAAAACTGGTTTAGACATTGCGAAATATACAGCTGCTATTATGCGTCGTGATATGGCTGCTTATGATGCTGATTCTAGCAAATACACTCAATCATTAGGTTGCTGGCACGGTTTCATCGCACAACAAAAAATGATTGCGAACAAAAAATACTTCGGTACAACTGAACGTCGCTATATCTACCTTTCAGGTTGGATGGTTGCAGCTCTTCGTTCAGAATTCGGTCCACTTCCTGACCAATCTATGCACGAAAAAACTTCAGTACCTGCATTGATCGAAGAAATCTACACTTTCCTACGTCAAGCTGACGCGAAAGAATTAAACGACTTGTTCCGTGCGCTTAAAAAAGCAAACGAAGCTGGTGATACTGCTAAAGCTGCTGAAATCACTGCTCAAATCGACGGTTTCCAAACTCACGTTGTGCCAATTATTGCTGACATCGACGCTGGTTTCGGTAACGAAGAAGCGACTTACTTACTAGCTAAGAAAATGATCGAAGCGGGTGCTTGTGCACTACAAATCGAAAACCAAGTATCTGACGCTAAACAATGTGGTCACCAAGCTGGTAAAGTTACAGTTCCACACGAAGACTTCATCGCGAAAATCCACGCTCTTCGCTATGCATTCTTAGAAATGGGTCTTGATGACGGTATCATCGTTGCTCGTACTGACTCTGAAGGCGCTGACTTGACTCAAAAAATCCCAGTGGTTAAAGAGCCAGGCGACATCGCTTCTCAATACATCAGCTACTTAGACACAACTGAAATTGACATTTCAGAAGCTCAAGAAGACGAAATCCTAATCAAGCGTAACGGTAAACTTCACCGTCCAAAACGTCTTGCTTCTGGCTTGTACCAGTTCCGTCCAGACACGCAAATTGACCGCGTTGTACTTGACTGTGTATCTAGCCTTCAAAATGGTGCTGACCTTCTTTGGATCGAAACTGCGACTCCAAACGTTGAAGAAATCGCTCACATGGTTAACCGTGTTAAAGAAACAGTTCCAAATGCGAAACTTGTTTATAACAACTCGCCTTCATTCAACTGGACTTTAAACTTCCGTCAACAAGCTTACGACCGTTGGGTTGCTGAAGGTAAAGACGTTTCTGCTTACGACCGTGCTAAACTAATGAGCGCTGAATACGATAACTCTGAATTAGCTGCTGAAGCTGACGAAAAAGTTCGTACGTTCCAAGCTGATGCTTCTCGTGAAGCGGGCGTGTTCCATCACTTGATCACACTTCCGACTTACCATACAGCTGCTCTTTCTACTCACGAGCTTGCTCAAGGTTACTTCGGCGACCAAGGTATGCTTGCTTATGTAGCTGGCGTTCAACGTAAAGAAATCCGCGGTACGATTTCTTGTGTTAAACACCAAGCAATGGCTGGTTCTGACATCGGTGACGACCACAAAGAAATCTTCGCTGGTGACAACGCGCTTAAAGCGGGTGACGATGCGAAAAACACAATGAACCAATTCGCTGCTCACTAAGCATTGAACTGATTCGAAAAAAAGCCCAGCGAAAGCTGGGTTTTTTTATGGCCTTAAAATCGTGTTGAATTTAGGTTCTGTTGATATTACATAATGACAGCCAAATAAATATGTAAGCTAAGGCAACTGATTTTTCATAGTTCTGCTTGAGTCTTGCAAATGTATTCTGGATTGTTTTTTTGGATAGATAGCAAGCCAAACTGGGACAACTCTTAAATAAGCTTTTGAAATTGAAAAGATTTGAATGAAATATTTGAAGCAAAGAAAAGTGGTGGAATGGAGCAGAGATAGAATATTACATTATTGAAGAAGCCTTTAGTGGCAGGTTTGTGCGCCTTTAATCAACAACTCATCGGAATTAAAACAAATACGCTATATCTACACTTGTATATTTAATAAGCTTTCTTTGCGCTAAAAAAGCGACACTTATCTGATGGCTTTGGTCAAAAGGTATGCATAAAAACAAATGAATGGACAATAAAAATGGAAAAAAATCTCTGGATCAGGACACTTCTTTGTATGACAGTTACGGTGTCGCCACTTATTTTCGCAGCGACAACCACTGCACCCGTTCCACCCAATAGCCAGCAAGTCTTTTTTGTCGGCAATAATTGGGATGGTACGGTTACAGTGATCAATCCTGCAAAAAACTATCAGAAAGTTGGTGTCATCAATATGGTGCCCGACAAAAAACAACGCCTCACTGAAATTTACCTCAACCCAGTAAAATTAATCGCTTATAGCTATATTCGTAATACGGCAGGAGAGGGAAATGATCAATTGGTCGATGACATGTATTCCACACCAGATGGCAAATCGGTGGTTGCATCACGCCCAAGTTATGCAGATGTAGTCTCGATTAACATTGCAACGGGGAAAATCAATTGGCGCACACCCGTTGAAGGATTTCGAGCAGACCATATGGCGGTTTCACCCGATGGGCAACAAGTTGCTGTTTCAGCATCTTCAGGGAATGTTGTACATGTACTCGATATCAACACGGGCAAAGAATTAGGACGTTTTGCGACGGGCGATAAACCACATGAAAATATCTATTTTGCCAACGGTACTAAAATTCTAAATTCAGCCATTGGAAATGTCGAAACAGCCATGGATGCATCTTGGCAAGATTTTACTAAAGGCAAACGCTATATCACGATCGCAGATGCTCAAAATTATAAAGTCCTTAAAAAAATCGATTTTAGACCTGCTTTAGATGCCGTGGGACGAAAAGATCTGTCTAACTCAGTTCGACCGATTGTATTTAGTAAAGATGAATCCAAAATCTATGCTCAGGTCTCATTTTTTAATGGTCTGGTCGAATATGATCTCAATCAAGACAAAGTCACGCGCATTGCACAGCTTCCGGGAAGTACAACGATTCCCTCAGATCGCACCAAATGGGTGAATGACTCACGCCATCATGGGCTTTCAATCAGTGGTGATGGTGAAAAACTGTGTGTCGCAGGAACCATGGATGATTATGCCACTATAGTAGATCGTAAAACTTTGACCGCGGCGAAATTGATTGCTGCAGGTAAACCGTATTGGGCAACGCAAAGCCCAGATGGAAAACGCTGTGTAATTTCTGAAAGTGCGACAGATGCAGTAACAGTGATTGATTTCGCGACAGGTGAAAAAGTCATCACAGTTCCAGTTGGCAATCACCCACAGCGTGTTCGTTTGGGTTATGCGCCAGCAGGATGGGGCAACTAATAATTTAGATAAAATTAAATAAAAAGGTAAATTCAGAGTCAAATCGGCTCTGAATTTTTTAAATATCAGAAGGTGTCTAGAGACTGCATCATGAATAAAAAATGGATTGTTTTAGGTTTGACGTTTAGTTTAATTTTATGGTTGATGATTCAGTTTTTAAAACCACGGCAGCAGGAGGTTCATGAACAGCTACCTTTAGATCAACAAAAAGTGTCCGAAACACATTCAGATCAAACCACGGAAAATGTTTTACAGCATTCAAGTTCCAAACCCAAACAAGAAAGACAAGATAATGAAACGCACACCCAGTTATTACAGCAACGTGAACAGGTATTTCAACAATTTCAGCAAATAAACACACAGATGAGTCAGGGGCAGCAGCCGAATCAAAATCAAGTACTCGCTTTACTCGAGCAGCAATACAGATTGGTTGAAAAAGGCGTCGTGAACGTGGATGAAGCTATTTCATCTATTCAATATTTACGCCAAATACTTCCCGAAATGGATCGATTTTTAGATGGGCAGCAAGCTAAATTGGAACAACTCAAAAATTGAATAAGGCGGATTAAATCAGCTTTTGAAGGTGAACAAACTTGAATAAAAATTTTTAACTGATGTTACGCAGTAACATCAAAGCGCAATTTGCTTCAAATAAAACAACGATACGCGGTAACGTCATCCGCAAGTGTTTAAGACAGGACTACTTCTAATCAAAAATGTTTTTGTGATGCTTTGAATAATTTGGCGGTAGTGAACGAGTTTTGCGGATGACAATGGTTTTGGGTACTTTTGCCGAAACAAAAGTATCTCCAGCCGAAGGCTAATCTCTTTATTTAATCCTTAGATGTAAGACTCCGTCGAATAGGCTTAAAATTATTTTAAAAATGCGAAATTACTTTTATGTGCGTAACATCAGTTTTTAAGAAAAGAACAGGAGTCGAATAGCGCAGAAATAGAATAGTGAATTTTTTAGAATATTTTTGAATTGAGTTGAATGCTGAAAATTCATTTAATGACTTGGAAGATAAACACTCCGAAGATGCCGCTGCAAATGTCGTGACCCTGAACCCGATGAGTTCAAGGTGGACGCGACGTACACTCGCTGGGTTTCCCACACGAGGAGGGCATACGCTCAGAATATACAGAACACATCCATAAGTTTAAGTATCGGCAGGGGATTAGACCTAGCTGGCGAACACCTCAGAGATGTACTCAGTATAACGAATTCAGCGTTATTGGCAAATCACCAAACGCTGACAAAGTGTTTAAAATGAAGCAATCGGGCAAAGTATAATCACTAAACCACCGATTAATCAGTCAATTCTTCCACTTGTTCCAAAATATTTTGCAACAAAAGTTCGCAGTTTGCATATTCTTGCAAACTCTTATTCATCGACAGGACTTCTTGCATTAACTCAAGTGCGACCATAATGATCAACTTGCTTGGTTCCATACGTGGCGCTTTACGACGAAATTCATCGTATTTGTCATTCAGCAGCTGCGCTGCACGTTCTAAATCTGCTTGTTGGTCAGAGGTCGTTGCTAAACGGAAACTATGACCTAGAACTTTTAAATCAACTGCAATTTGTTCACTCATGATCAAACTTCCTCATTGCTTTCAGTCGGATGCGCCAATTGTTGAATTTCTTGTGCATGTTGATCTTGAGCAGTACCTAAAATGGCTAAACGTTGAATAATCGCTTCAACTTTGGCTTTGGCATGTTCATTTTTTTGAAGCAGACGTTCACGTTCTTGCTTTAAACCTTGAATTTCTTGCTGAGCATGACGTTGTTCATTTTGCATTTTTTCTTTGACGATACGTAACTCATTACGCTCTGCCAAAATTTCCTGAAAACGATTTTTTAGATCAGTACAGCTTTTTTCGAGGCGGCTGTATCGGTCAGCCAAAGCAGTTGCATCAGTATTGAGCTGTTGAAGTTGAGCACGTGAATCAGTTAATTGCTCATTCAGTGTTTCAATTTCTTCTTGTTTCGAGGTGATAATGCCGTTCTTATGTACAATTTGAGCATGATGCTGCTCATTAGATGAGTTTTTCTCATCTTGTAAGGCACCATTTTCGCTTTCAAATTGCGCCAGTCGCGTTTTTAAAACGCTAATATGCGCTTGGAGACGCTGTAATTCTTCTAACATAACGTAGTCGCACAGTCTTGCAAACAAAGGTAATATATACGAAGTATAGAGATTGGATAAGCGAATGCAAGACGATATTTCAGGTTGGTCAGATTGGTCCCACAATTTTTCTAAAATTGAAGAAATTTCAAGCCCAAGTGAGTTACATGGTTTACTCACTGGTATAGTTTGTGTGTCACAACCACCGAGTCGTGAAGAGTGGCAACAAATTTTAGCAACACTTGATGTAGCTGAATTAGATGAAGATGCATTGGCATTGTTAACTGAAGAAGCAGAAGATGTTGCTCATTCACTTTCAGATGATGAACTCGACTATCTTCCTTTATTACCAGATGATGATCACTTACTTGGTGAGCGTGTGCAAGCCTTGGCAGACTGGTGTGCAGGTGTGGTTCTTGGTTTTGGTTTGGCGGCAGGACATCTGCGTACCAATGAACAAGAATTGATTGAGCATTTACAAGATGTCGCTTCAGTAGAATTTGAAGATTCAGATGATGATGAAGAAGGTGAAGAAAGCTATCAGGAATTATACGAATTTGTTCGTTTAATCCCAGTAAGCCTGTCTATGGGACGTACCAAAGTAGATGTTTCAGAAACACCGTTGCTACAACTGAGTGCTAAAAATTCATCGGCTCAAGCGGGCAATGTGGTTGAAATGTTCACTCCACACCGTCCAAGTTAAGGCATTCTTTTTGCATTAATAATTAATAGATGATGGACTCTATCTAAGGAGTTCATCATCCTATTAAATCAATCATAGTCCAAACGTATAAGAAGCATATCCATGAAGAAATTAACTCAAGCAGATTTTCAGGAACGTCGTGACATCCTTGCAGGTGAAATGGGCTTACGCAGCATCGCAATTATTGCCACGAGCAAAGAAGCCATGCGAAACCGTGATGCCGACTATAAATTCCGTGCTGATAGTAGTTTCTTTTATTTAACAGGTTTTGCTGAACCTGAAGCGGTTGCAGTGATTGAAACCTTTGATAGCGAAGAAGAAGGTTATAGCTATAGTTTGTTCTGCCGTGAACGTGACCGTGAAATGGAAATTTGGAATGGTTACCGTGCGGGTATTGATGGCGTGATTGATGACTATGACGCGGATGAAGCCTTTGCTATCGATTTATTAGACGAAGAAATTTTAGAAAAATTACAAAATAAAGATAAATTATTTTACCGTATCGGGCAGCAAGCAAATTTTGATGCTCGTGTGGCGCAGTGGATTGCAGCTGCAAGCGGTGAATCACGTAAGGGTGCAAGTGCGCCTGCACAAGTCATTCAACTGGACCGCATTATCGATGAAATGCGTTTGCATAAGTCTGATGATGAACTCGAATTGATGCAGATTGCTTCGGATATTTCAGCAGAAGCGCATACCCGCGCCATGCAAACAGTCAAACCGGGCATGATGGAATATGCACTAGAAGCAGAACTGAATTATGTCTTTGGTATAAATGGCTGTGTACCGTCCTATAACAGCATCGTTGGTGGTGGTGAAAATGGCTGTATTTTGCACTATGTGGAAAATGACAAAGAATTGAAAGATGGTGATTTGGTACTGATTGATGCAGCGTGTGAATATCAACTGTATGCCTCAGACATTACCCGTACTTTCCCTGTTAACGGTAAATTCAGCCCTGAACAAAAAGCACTTTATAATGTCGTGCTCGATTCGCAAATTGCGGCGATTGATGCTGTGCGTATCGGCAACTCGTATAAAGAACCGCATAACGTTGCAGTGCGTATTTTAGTTCAAGGTTTGCTTGATTTGGGCATCATGCAGGGAGATATTGACGAAATCATCGCAAAAGAAGGTTATCGTCAGTTCTATATGCATGGCACAGGCCACTGGCTCGGTATGGACGTGCATGACGTTGGTTCATATAAACAAGACGGTGAATGGCGTGCCTATGAAGAAGGTATGGTCGTGACTGTTGAGCCGGGGCTTTATATTGCGCCAGATGATGAAACTGTTGATGAAAAATGGCGTGGTATTGGTATCCGTATTGAAGATGATGTTGTAGCAACTCAAAATGGTCCACGTGTTTTAACCGCTGCAGTGGTGAAATCTGTAGAAGAGATTGAAGCGCTGATGGCGAAAGCGAAAGCCGCTTAAGTTTATACAGTATTTAAAAAAGCCGGTCAGATGATCGGCTTTTTTTTATCTATAAGCAGTCATATAAATACTAATCATACAGACAATGTTAATTAGCAATGTAGTTGATTTTCTGATGTTAAGTTTTTACAAAAATTAGATATAAGTCTTTTAAAATTAATCGTATAAATTTTTTATTTTAATCATAATTATGGGCGTTAGAAAAGCTGGGGTGGTTATTCCCTTTAATGGCAATCAACAGGATATAGAAAGACTGGTAAATGATTGGCTGGTTTATTTTGAAGAAAACTCAAAATCTGCATTAGATATAGAGTGGCTGACGGATCATGTTGTTTGTATCAATAGTGCCGGATTAGCGCATTTTGCTTTTACTGAACCTGAAAAATGGAGCAGCTTGCTGAGCAGTGGGTTACCGATTAAATGGATGATATTCTTTGATTTTGCAGACACAAATTCAAGCTATAGCTATGCGCTTTATAAAGAGGGTGCAGAAATTAGATGTGTCATTCAAGCGGAAGAAGATGAACTTTACATGGATGGGCAAATACAAGATTTTGAAAAAGAATGGTTAAACTTTTCAACAAGATATTTATACGAATATGTTGAAAATGGCAAAATTCAAAAAAAATGGATGACTGATTTAAACAGTTTAAAAGAAGAGATCAATGAAGATTTGGAAAGCTATTATCAATATTATTATTTTAGCGAAAAGGATCATTTAATTTATCATACTCAATTGGTTCGGCTGTTATTGATTGAACTCTTTAAAATCTATGTCGGTTTTGAAATCTTTGATAGTGATTATAATCCAGTAAAGAAAATAAAGTTTAAGTATAACAATCAGCGTACTTATGATGATTATTTAAGTTTAGCATCAAGAGGGGATATTGCAGCCCAAATTAAATTGGGTGAAATGTATGAAATGGGATGCGGCGTCGAAAAAAATGATTTAACAGCACAAGGATGGTATCAAAAAGCGGTTGATCAAGGGGATGATGCGGCGATGCTGAAGTTAGCAGCGCTGTTGTTCAAAAAACCATGTAAAACAGAGGTTCATATTGCTTTAGATCTACTGAATCAGTCAGTGGAAAAGGGAAATATAAACGCAAGAACGGCCCTTGCTGAAATATATGAAAAGGGCGAAATTCTTGATCAAGATTATAATCTAGCTATGAACTTGTACAAGCAATCGGCAAAACAAGGCTGTGCAATTGCCCCCTATAAAATTGGTTTAATGTATGAGCTGGGTAATGGTGTAAATCTAGACTTAAAGATAGCAAAGCGCTGGTATCACCAAGCGGCGAATGCTTTTAATCAAGATGCAGAAATTCGATTACAGAAATTAATCCAGTATTTTAATGCTTAACTTCCTAAGCACCTTATTTAAATTACTGATGTTACTGCGTAACATCAGTTAGGCAGAATAACAAGGCACTTTTTATGAAGGGCGATGTGAATCATTTGAATGAGGAAGCTGATGCTTGAAATTAAAATGATCTGTGGTTGAGCCGGAAATTTAATCGGCTCAGTCATTTTTATTGTGATTTTAAGTGATTCGCTATTTTTTGAGATGAATATTTACGGCGAGAGATGATTTATTTTGTATTTATTCAGTGCAAATACCCGCAACAAATTTGTATTTCATTATAAAAAATCATGCCCTTGATGTAAGATAAAATCCATTACAGATTATATGTATTTCGAGTGAATTTCCTAAATTCGAATACTTGATAAAAAAGGAAGTAAGCATGCAGCAAGAAGTCATCATTGTCGGTGGTGGTATGGTCGGTTTAAGTCTGGCACTCATGTTGGCCAAAGCCAAAATTGGCGTAAAACTTTTAGAAGCCATTAAATACCCAAATTATGATGATGCAAACCTTGCGCCTTATCACTCTAGTTTTGATGCGCGAAACAGCGCCTTGTCACGCCGTACGGTGCAGATTTATCAAGAACTTGGTCTGTGGGATGCTTTGCAAGAACATGCCACGCCTATTTTAGAGGTGAATATTACAGAGCAAGGCAGTTTTGGTAAGGCACGACTAAAAGCAGAACAAGAAAAAGTCGAAAGCTTTGGACAAGTCATTGAAAATGCATGGCTCGGTCGTGTGTTGCTCACAGAAGTCAAAAAACAACCATTAATCGAATTAATTGATGGCGTACAAGTGACTTCACTGACGCAAGATGCAGACTTTGCATATATAGAAGCACAGCGTGCTGAAGAACAGCTCAAACTACAATCTAAAATCGTGATTGCCGCAGATGGCCGTGATTCATTCTGCCGCAAAGCCTTAGGCGTTGGCGCATCAGAACATGACTATGACCAAGTGGCGATTGTTACTACGGTGCAAACCTCTAAACCGCATGCTCATGTCGGTTTCGAGCGTTTTAGTCCGCTTGGTCCGCTAGCGCTGCTGCCACTTCCAGGTGAATACCGTCGCTCAGTGGTTTGGCCTGTTCCTAAAGGAACTGAAGGCGAGTGGATGGGGGATGAAAATGATCAGCACTTCTTAGATGCTTTACAAGAAACCTATGGCGACCGTGCAGGTAAATTCCAAAAAACGGGTAAACGTTTCAGCTTCCCATTGTCGCAAGTACTTGCAGAGAAACAAGCTGTAGGTCGTGTAGTGCTCATGGGAAATGCTGCCCATACTATTCACCCAGTGGCGGGTCAGGGCTTTAACTTATGTATGCGCGATGCCTATGTACTACGCCGTTATTTAAAAGAGCAAGTTGAAAAAAATGCAGATCTGGGTGATGCAGCTATGTTGCTTGATTATGAAAAATCGCGCCTGACCGATCAGCAGCGGGTGATTAAATTCTGTGATTCAGTTGTACGTGGTTTCAGCAACCAGAACCCAATTTTAAAATTGATCCGCAATACTGGGTTAGTTGCCTTTGACACCATTCCGGGGATCAAGCCTTTGGTCGCGAATTATGCAATGGGGCTAAAAGCATGAGTTTAAATCAAACAAATGTACTGGATGCAGTGATTGTAGGCGGTGGCTTGGTCGGTGGCTTAACGGCATTGCTGTTGGCGCAGGGCGGTGTGCAGGCTACGGTATTGGATGCGGCACCTATTTTGGATGCAGAAAAAACCAAAAGTGTTGCGAATCCTCGAGTTTTGGCGCTCAGTCAAGCCACCATTCATTTACTCAAGACTGTGGGCGTTTGGGAAAAACTTGCACGTCAGCAGCCTTATACAGGCATGCAGGTGTGGAATAAAAATGGCTATGGAGAAATCAATTTTGGTCATGTGGCAGAGCAAACACCATCAGTTGAGCAAGCTTTAGGTTCAATGGTTGAACCAAGTGTATTGAATTTAGCCATTCAAGAAAAAATGCTAGAACAGCTTGAAGACTACCGAACCCAAGTTAAGGTCAGTCGAGTTGAGCGTGGCGTTGGTGTGTGGATCATTCACCTCGCAGATGGTACCCAGCTCAAAACAAAACTGGTGATTGGTGCAGATGGTGCAAACTCATTTGTCCGTGAGCAAGCTTTCATCGATCTAGATGTGCTGGACTATAAACAAGCCGGTGTAAGCTGTGCAATTAAAACCGCCCAAACGCATCAGCATGTAGCGCGTCAAATTTTCTTAGAAACAGGACCTTTGGCATTTTTGCCGATGGCGAGTCTGAAAAAAGAAGAAAGCGGTTATTGGCAATCGATTGTGTGGACCTTACCAGATGATTATGCCGATGAATATGTGGCTTTATCCGATATTGAATTTACTGCGTTGCTCACTCGAGAAAGTCATCACATGCTCGGTGAAGTCTTAGAAGCAACACCACGTGCCAAATTTCCATTGAAAGCGCGAGCAGCACAGCAATACGTTCATGATGGTCTGGCGTTGATTGGTGATGCGGCTCATGTGATTCATCCACTTGCAGGACAAGGCGTGAATATTGGCTGTTTAGATGCAGCAGTGCTTTGCGATGTGCTTTTGACCGATAAAAAACGTGGTGTGTGGGCACATGAACAAAGTTTGAAGCGCTATGAGCACCGCCGTAAAGGGCAAAACGATGCCATGATGCATAGTATGTCCGCGATTGGTTGGTTAGAAACCACCACTTTTTCACCTGTGGTGTGGGCGCGAAACTTTGGTTTAAAACAAGTGGAAAATCAGACTGTTCTAAAAGATGCATTTATGGCTCAAGCCAATGGTCTGAGTATTTTAAAAGATACAATCTACGCAGCTTAGGTCAAAGTCAGATATTTTTTAGACAGTCGTATAAACAAGGTTACGATTTTGATTAAAAAAGATACGATTTTTTGATTGTGGGTACTAGTCGAAATGCTCAGAGATTGCTAAATTTCTGTTAATTTAAAACCAGCCATTCGCTGGCAAACAGAAGTCATTCGCGGGGAGAACACAATGACTGATATGAACGATTATGATGATCCAGAAGATTCAGTAGTTGATGAAGATGAAGCACAAGCAGCTGAAAAAGGTGCAGGTGACGCAGCTGATTCTGCCTCTGATGGTGACACCTCTGAAGCTGAAACATTAACAGTGACTGCAAAACTAAAACAACGTCAGGCGCTTGAAGATGAAGTTGCTGCGTTCTTAGCGCGTGGTGGTCGTATTACCGAAGTCCCTCCAGACGAATCGGCAAAAGATTAAAATGAAAAAACACCACGTCATGTGGTGTTTTTTTTGCTTCATTCACTTGTGCGAGGCTGAAGGTCATTCATTTTTAAACTAAGCATGTTTAGTTATGACGTTGTGTAGTTATTTTAAGCCGTCTTTGGCTTCATATATTTACGACTGATCGCGTAAATAGGATAGAAAACAAAATGCAGTAAAAGCAAAAACATACAATTAATAATAAATGCAGCAATATACGGCGGTGCATGCATGGCCGCCACAGCAGCGACAAAAGATTGAAAAAGTAATACCGCACTCAAAACGACATAAGCCCAATAGCGATGCCTATCCCAAAATTGGCTCAGTTTGAGTAAATTACCGACTACAAAATAGAGGGAACAATATCCACAGACCATCGCAATCGCGCTATGATCGGCCGTCATTTGCTCGCCACTAATATAGTGCGGATAGGGTTGAATGCCAGTATAAATAATATGTGCAAGGGTCGTGAGCCAAACCAGATTAAAGAGAATGAACACCAGCGGTTTTTTGACAGACAGATTTATGGACATGTTATAAGCAACTTTTTTCATTCTATTTAAATTATTGTATGGGATAGCTTATGGAACCCGTAGGTCCCATAAGCGGTTCAAATTAAAAATAAAAAAAATTAAGCTTAATCGTTCGCTTGGGTTAATTCTAAAGCATGTTGATAGGCCACTTTCTTTTTAATCCCAGTTAAATCTGCAGCCAACTGAGAGGCAGCTTTAACGGACAAATCTTGAAGTAAACGGGTCAGCAATTTGTCTAACTTTTCTTGCTCTAGGTCTTTTTCTTCGGTCGCACCACCAATTACCAATACGATTTCGCCTTTTTGCTGATTGTGATCAGATTCGACAAAATGAACTAACTCACCCAAAGACATTTTTTTAATGGTTTCAAATGTTTTGGTAATTTCACGTGCAAAGCCCACGGGACGATCGGCACCAAAGACATTCGACATATCTTTTAGGCAATCCACAATACGGTGCGGCGCTTCATAGATAATCATGGTTTGAGTTTCGTCTTTCAGTTTTTCCAGTGCTAAAAGACGTTGTGACTGTTTAGACGGTAAAAATCCTTCGAAACTAAAACGGTCACTGGGCAGACCGACAGCACTGAGAGCTGCAATGGCAGCACAGGCACCCGGTACAGGAATGACACGAATATTTTTTTCTTGTGCAGCACGAACCAGTTTAAAGCCAGGGTCACTGATTAATGGCGTGCCTGCATCACTGATCAGCGCCATATTTTCACCCTTTTCGAGGCGTTCAATGAGCTGGTCGATTTTGTTGCTTTCGTTATGGTCGTGGCAGGCGGTTAAAGGTGTATTGATACTAAAATGTTTAAGTAATTGTGCAGAAGTTCGTGTATCCTCGGCGGCAATAATTTTAACCGACTTCAATACCTCAATTGCACGATAACTAATATCATCTAAGTGCCCGATTGGAGTTGCAACAACAAATAACTGAGCACTCATAGGTTTCTCCATGTTGGATAATAAGAACAAAATTTTGGGTCTTTGCCTTTTAAGCAGTCTGTTTACTGCTGCACAGGCAGACGTCTTGGTCATTCTACCTGAATCTGGCCCTATGGCGCGAGCCGCATCCAGTATTAAGCAAGGTTTCAATAGCGCATATCAATCGTCAGACTACAAAGTGCCCATTAAGTTTGTAGATTCAAATCAAAAGCAAATTGCAGCGATATTGAAGCAACAGGTAAATAAAAAAACTCAATTGGTGATTGGCCCTTTAGCACGCCAAGATGTTGAAGCACTTGTAAAAGCAAAGCCTAAAGTCCGCGTGTTGGCTTTAAATGAAACGACAAGCCAAATTCCCAATGTCTGGCAGTACAGTTTATCGAAACGTGATGATGCCTTAGCACTCCAAAAAGTCTTCGAAAAAGACAAATTGGCGCACGTGTTAGTGTTACGTCAGCCTGCAACAGAGGCAGAACATGAATTATTGCTCATGTCCTTAATCAGTCAAAGTTCAGTGCCTATACAAGTGATTGAACAGTTCCCAACGAAGCTAGACAAAAATCAAGGGATACTGTTGCTGGGCAATAATGAATGGTTAAACAGTCAAAAAAAACTACCTAAAACAAAACTATATAGCGTCGCCAATGCGATTGAAGCCACTAAGCCCATTCCTGTAGGGCTGAAATTTTGTGATGCACCTGCCTTGCATGACGCACGTTGGCCAGACCTGATCCGAGCTTATGAGGAAAATCCAGTAGATATGTCATATCAACGTCTTTTAGCTTTTGGTGGGGACACATGGCATATCGCAAAACAATATTTGCAAGAACCGAAATTAAAAAGCATTGAGTTTCAGGGGCGAACAGGGCTAATCAGAATTAGTCAAAATAATATTCAGCGTGTTCCTCACTGCTATGAGCGAAGTAAAAAAGGCATCGTGGCGATCTCACTTTAGGGATGAAACGATGCAGCTAAACTTAGAGCAGATGAATTTGGGACAGATGAATCTGGGGCAGTGGGCAGAACGGCAAGCGCTGCGTTTGGTTGAGCAGCAAGGCTATGTACAGGTGCAACAGAATTATCATAGTCGTTATGGTGAAATTGATTTGATCGTTGCACGTGGTCAAGAATTGGTGTTTATCGAAGTTAAAGCCCGTTCAAATACCCGCTATGCCCAAGCCATCGAAAGTATTTCCATTCACAAACAACGTAAGATGATGAAGACTGCGTTGCTTTTTTTAAATGAACAGTCACATTTTCAAAATTATTATTGTCGCTTTGATGCAATTTGTTTTGATTTTTATCAACACTTTGCAAAAACACTACAGCAAGATTTTTCTAAATACCCGTATCATCAGCAATGGATTGAAAATGCTTTTACTTTTGATCAAGAGTTGATTAATCTTTGATAAAACAAACTGTGTAAACGCATAGAAAAATACGTGTGGAAATTTGAGGAGTCGTGCTGAGTGGTTAAGCGTATTGCAATAACGATGCTTTGTGTCGCAAGTTTATCTGGCTGTGCGAGTTTTATTTCGAATGGAACAGGATCAGCACCTGTAGGAACTGAAAGCGGCGCACGCTCATTGGGACAAGTTTTTATTGACTCTTCCATTGTTCGAACAGCAAAAATTAACTTATATAAATTAGATACTCGTTTTAAACAGTCACGTGTCAATATTGAAAGTTTTCATGGCAATGTCTTATTGACTGGGCAAGTGCCAGATAATCATTTAAAAGAATTGGCAGAAGAAAATGTCCGTTCAATGAGTGATGTCAAAACTGTACATAACTATATTACAGTGGGTAATCAGATCAGCTATAGCACCATCATGCAAGATACTGCGGTCACTGCGAATACCCGTGGTTTGATTATGAAAGCGCCTGTGGTATCTGACAGCAAAGTACACATTCATACTGAAGATGCTGTTCTTTATGTGATGGGCCGTTTAAACAGTGCGGAAATCACAGACTTAAATCAAATCTTGCAACAAGTGGGTAATGTAACGCGAATTATCACTTTAATCGATAATATTGATCAGAACCCAAATCCACAGGCACGTTCAATTAACTCAAGTTACACCACACCTGCTGTAGGTAATGTGCAACCTGAAGTACAAACGCCTGTAGCGATAGATCCGGATGCTGTCGATCCAAATGCTCAATAAAATGTCGGAAATGATGCTGTAAAATATGAATCAATGGTCTCTGCGGCTTCAGCAAAAAATGGATTTGGCTAAATCTTTATATCGAAATTTTCGGTTATATGATTTTGGCAGTTATGCATTAAATCGACTGACACCCAAACAAGGATATCATGTTCAAAACAATATCCCTTATGGTCTAAAAGCGCGCCATCGCCTAGATTTGTATCGCACGTCAGCACCTCGTCAGCAACGTCCACTCATCGTGTTTGTACATGGTGGAGCGTGGATGCATGGTGACAAAAAGGACTATGGATTCATTGGTGAAGCTTTTGCCAAAGAAGGCTTCGATGTTGCTGTCATTAATTACCATCTCGCACCTGAATATATTTTTCCGGCTTCAATTGATGATCTTAGCCTTGCATTAAACTATTTGACGCAGTCTCAGCATAAGTTGCAGATTGAAGTGGAAAATGTGGTGTTAATGGGACATTCGGCAGGGGCATTTAATGTCATGTCTGCACTGTATCATCCGACGCCTTATCAGCTACAAGTGAAAGAGAATATTCGTGCAATTGTGGGATTGGCAGGGCCATATCATTTTGATTATAAAGGTGATCCGATTTGTGCAGATGCCTTTGATCAAAATGTACCGTATCAACAAGTGATGCCGTATTATTTTGTTGAGCACAATCAAGTGAAGCATTATCTATTTACTGCGGATAAAGACAATATCGTTGGCTATAGCAATAGTGAAGATTTAGATCGTCGATTAAAAGCCTCAGGCAACCACAGTCAGTTGATTCAAATCCCACGTGTTGGGCACATCACGATGATTGGTTCAGTTTCGAGTTTATTTAGTCGCTTCTTTAAAACCAAAGCTGAAATCATGCGTGTACTCGATGAAATTAGTCCACGCTAGTAGATAGCTTTCATAAGTCAAAAAAATGATCATTAATTCGTAGCAAGATTAATACTGAAAGCCCTTCTTCCTCTAAGATGAGGGAAATTTTTCATATAAATCCTCTCCTTCTTGCGCGTAATTATGCTCATCCTTGAAAAGGAGAGGGAATATTTTTTGTGAATTAAGTATTGATTTAAAATTGATTTATGAAAGAAGTTTAGTGTTTGACGTTAAATACTAATTTAAGTAATAAAAAAAACCACCATATTTTGGTGGTTTTTTTCTTCTTAGATTTGAATTCCAATTAGGCAGATTTCGCGTAAATATTGGCTTGTATCCACAGATTGCCACGAATATATTGCCCAACATTGAAATCTTTATGCGCCGGATTTCGTGTTGCAACACGAACAATCACCGCTTCTTGGTTTTCTTCGTGGATTAAGGTCACATCATACAGCGTATAGTCTTGCTCTTTAAATTGCATGGCGGTTTTGCCAACTATATGCCCTTGGAACCATGCTTCGTCTTCTTGGCCAAGATTTTCACCATATAGGTATGCAACCATTTTAGAAAAATCGACTGTGACTGGTGCTTTGTCATCTTCAGACTTCGGTTGCCACGCTTTAATCTGTTCGTGTAAGTCTGCAGGGGCAACACCATTATTTGCTGCCAAGATATCGTTTAAAGCACGATGATGTTTAATCGATGCAGGATCATCAACAACAAGCTGTTCATGTTCTGCGACAGCTTCGAGTTCATAGGCCCAAGCATTGAGTTGCACACTGTAGCTTGCATCTTTTTCATATTGGTCGTGATTGACGCTATATAAACTATCAAAAGCATACACACTGGTATTTGCGCCTAAGTCGAGGCAAAGCACAGCTTGCGTATTGGATTTACAGGTAATAATACGTTCAATGGTGGCTTTGGTTTTATATGGGCTATCAAAACTTGGAAATGCAGTTTTAACGGCTTTAGGTTTATTATTTTCTACCGCAATCACTTGGCACAGTTGAATCGACGCTTGTGATGGACCTTGAATCAGCCAGGTACTTTGATCCATATCAGATTCTTGTGCGCATAAGCCCATCGGCATAATGGGTGCATCCAATGCCTGACCCAGCCAAACTGGTACATCCGTTGTCGGGTTGCCGGTGAGCAAATTCCAATGTTCAACATGACTACCAAAAGTTTGATCTTCAATAGTGATAATTTCAGGGCTATTTTGTTTTTTCATATGCACAATTGATATTGGGTTGGTTTCATAATTAATAAATCGAGGGTTATTTGAAATTTTCAAGTCACCGACGTCATATTTATCATGAAATCATGCATAAAAAATGTTTTCAGTAGGATTTAAATGTAAAAGCATTGGAAAATAAGCCCAAGTTGGACTCATTTTGCAGCTTTTCGATTCTCATAATTAGAGAAATGTAGATCCATTCAGCGGATGCAGATCCCCAAAATGTCATGTAGATTTGTTACTATGAGTCATGTTTAAAAGTGAATGGAAAATCAGTGCTGCCATTTAAATTATGGGTGGATGCAGATGCGTTACCACGCATTTTACGTGATGTGATTATTCGGGCTTCTGATCGTTACCAGTTAGAAGTCACTTTTGTCGCCAATCAAAATGTTGGGATAACGCCTTCGGTGCGGATTAACTCAATTCAAGTCATGAGCGGGGCGGATGCCGCGGATAAAGAAATTATTCAGCGCATGAAAGAGCACGACATCGTGATGACACAGGATATTCCACTTGCTGCTGAAGTGATTGAGCGGGGCGGTATAGCGATACATCCACGCGGTGAGATTTATACCACAGCAAATGTCAAAGCTCGTCTACATTTACGCGACTTTATGGATACATTACGGGGCGCAGGTGTGCAAACTGGTGGTCCAGCACCGATTTCAGAACGAGATAAGCGCGAATTTTCTAGTAGCTTAGATCAAACCATTCAAAAGCAAAAACGAAAAACGGCGCAGAAGTAAAAACCATGCCATCTAAAACAAATCTAGCGACCACCTATGCGTTGTTGGTCTTTATTTGGTCGACCACGCCACTTGCCATCGTTTGGAGTGTCAGTGATATCAATGCGTTTTGGGCACTGACATTACGCTTTTTTATCGCATTACCCTTGGCTGTCGCATTATTGTTTATTTTTAAACATAAACTGCCGATGGATAAAACCTCGCTGCACAGTTATTTGGCGGGGGCGTTTAGTTTTATTGGTTCTCAGATTTTTACCTATATGGCAACGGCCTATCTCAGCTCAGGCATTATTGCCCTGATGTTTGGTTTGGCACCAATTATGACGGGTCTGATCGGTCGTTTCTTCTTTCATACCTATCTGCATCGCTTGCAATGGATTGGGATGTTGATTGCCGTCTGTGGTTTAGCCATTATTTGCTTAGGCGGCAGTGATCAGCACGTACAGCCTGTTGGTATCGTCTTAATGTTAATGAGCGTGTTCGTCTACTGTATGTCGATTTTTTGGGTGAAAAAAGTCAATGCACCTTTGCAGCCCATGTCTCAAGCCACAGGTTCGATTCTTATCTCAGCACTATTTTCTGCCGCGATGCTACCGTTTATATGGCAGTATGCACCGACACAGATGCCTTCAACTAAAGCGCTCATTGGCTTATTTTATGCAGTGATTATGGCTTCATTGATTGCCATGTTTTGTTATTTCAAACTGGTACAAAACATCAAGGCGACAACTTTGTCTTTAACAACGGTACTCACACCCATGCTTGCTATGCTCTTTGGTGCTTTACTGAATGATGAAAAATTATCATTGATGGTTTTACTTGGTGCTGTGATTCTATTATCAGGCTTGTTTGTTTATTTTTATAAAGATTTTCGGGCGAACAGAGAGCTCGCCCACAAATTAAAACATTGATTAAAAATCACTCTTTGTTTTGGGTCAGTGCGATACACTCTGCAAGTTTGACGCGGTCTTGAGGGAGCAGCGTGATAAAATAGGCACCCGTACGATATAAGTTGCTTTCTTCTTCACGGCTATAAACCACTTGTGCTGTTGCCGCAATATGGAAGAAATTTTCAGGGTGGCTTAAGGTCACATGGATATAAGTACCTTCTTTAATCGCGCGTTCGCTAAAAAAGCTCAAACCAGTCTCTGAGAAATTCACATGCTCAGGCACTGGTAACATGCTTTGTACAATTGCGTCGTATAAAGAACCCGTAATAAGGTTTAACTTTTGGTTAAATAAGGATAAGATTCGAGCAATTTGTTGATCTTTCTCAGCTAATTGTTCTAATTCGTAGTTGAGTGCATGATCAAATTGATCTAATTCAGCAAGTAGTAGAAAATAGCGCGGCAATACAAAATTAGGATCGTAAGGATCATTCAGTGCAACATCATCAGAGATAATCTGATAGTTGATGCGCAAAGCAGCATCGATACGCGACATTACACGGCGTTCAGTTTGAACGCTTTGATGCTGTAAATTTTCCATAATATATTACCTCGGACTAGATGGTTATGTTTAAACCAATCTCGCTGTATATAGGGTTGAGATACACTCGCGCTCGGCGCAGTAACCACTTTATTTCTTTTATTGCTCTGGTATCCATGATCGGCCTCACGCTTGGTGTGGCAGTCCTTATTACAGTTTTATCTGTGATGAATGGTTTCGATCGTGAGCTGAAAACTCGTGTCTTAGGAATGATACCTCAAGCCACTGTTTCTTCAACACAAATTTTAACAAATTGGCCTGAACTTGCAAAAAAAATTGAGCAGCATGAGCATGTTCAAGGGGTCGCACCATTCACCCAATTACAGGGAATGTTGACGGCACAAGGTCAAGTGTCTGGCATTATGGTCAGTGGGATTGAACCGCAGTATGAAAAAAAGGTATCAATTATCCAAGACCATATGGTGGAAGGCAGTATCGATAACCTGAAAAAAGGTGAGTTTGGTATTGTCCTTGGCAAGCAAATGACAGATGCCTTAGGTTTAGGCTTGAATGACAGTGTGACCTTAGTGCTTCCTGAAGCAACTCCTTCGCCGGCTGGGGTCGTTCCGCGTTTTAAACGATTTAAAATTGTGGGTATTTTCAGTATTGGTGCAGAGGTTGATTCGATGATGGGCTACGTGGCCCTGAACGATGCGTCGACTTTATTAAGACTGCCAGATGGTGCGCAAGGCATCCGTATGAAGTTGGATGATATTTTTGCAGCGCCACAAGTGTCTCAAGAAATTGTGCGTGATCTACCTGCAAACTTCTATGCTTCTGACTGGACTTATACACACGGCAACCTATTCAGCGCGATTCAAATGGAAAAGGCAATGGTGAGTTTATTGCTGTTCCTGATTGTATTGGTTGCAGCATTTAATATCGTGTCTTCATTGGTGATGGTGGTTACTGATAAAAAATCCGATATTGCCATTTTGCGTACTCTAGGCGCTTCACCGGCTACAATCACACGGATCTTCATGGTGCAAGGTACAGTGATTGGGGTGATTGGTACGGTGTCTGGGGCGATTTTAGGGATTATCGCTGCATCGAGTATTAGTAATTTAGTCGGTTGGTTGAATACAACATTGGGCTTAAATATGTTTGATGCTTACTTCATCAACTATTTACCGTCTTATTTAAGATGGCAAGATGTTGTGGTGATTGTATCTTTATCATTGGGTCTTAGCTTTATCGCGACTATTTATCCGGCATTACGTGCAGCTAAAGTTCAACCTGCAGAGGCTCTACGCTATGAGTAATTTAGTTTTAGATGCCCAAAACATTACCAAATCTTTTACCGATGGGAAGTCTACAGTCGATGTGATTCGTGGACTTTCATTACAAGTCAAAGCAGGTGAGTTTGTTTCGATTGTGGGGTCAAGTGGTTCTGGTAAAAGTACGTTGTTGCATGTATTGGGTGGCTTAGATCGTCCAACATCGGGTCAAGTGATGATTAATGGTCAACGCTTTGACACTTTAGGTGAAGCAGAGCGTGGTTATATCCGTAATGAGCATTTAGGTTTTGTATACCAATTCCATCACTTGCTGCCTGAATTTACCGCCTTTGAAAATGTGGCAATGCCATTGATGTTACGTAAGTCGAGTAACTTCAAAGAAGTGAAGCAGCAAGCTGAATATCTTTTGGAACGCGTTGGACTTTCCCACCGCATGACGCACAAACCGGGTGAGCTTTCAGGCGGTGAACGTCAACGTGTGGCTTTGGCTCGTGCATTGGTAGCAAGACCTAAGTTGATGATGGCTGATGAGCCAACAGGGAACTTAGACCGCAAAACCGCGGTGAGGATTTTTGAGTTGCTGTCTGAATTACGTAAAGAATTTAACATGGCAATGCTAATTGTGACCCATGATGAATATTTAGCTCAATCTGCTGATGCGATTTTGCATATGCAAGATGGTTTATGGGTAGATGACTAAGCGCTAAATTGATTTTGTAAAAAATTAGTGGATTAAGATTGTTTGATTGAAGCTCACCGCGGTGGGCTTTATTATTGCCAGCACATAATAAAAATAATGACGACTCATGTTACAAAGTTTTTGTATTGGCTGGATTTTAGGTATTTCTTTTATGGGGTTCATGTTTTGGAATCCACAACTCTCGACAGCTCAGTTGCTTTTTATTGTCCTGATTTGGCTAGTGCTACAGCTCTACATTTCACCAAAACTAAAAAGTATCTTTTCGAAAATCTTACAGCTCAGTGCAAATCTTTGCATAGGTGCAATTCTCGGCTTTAGTTTCGCCAATACTCAACTCGATCAGCGTTTGGCATTGGTTGAACATCAGAGCAGACAAGGCGAGTTTATAGCGTATATTCCACAGATCAGCCAACTCAAAGACCAAGCAATTCAGCAAAAAATTGAAGTGCTCAATGTGAATCAGCAGATTCAATATTTTATGGCGTATTTACCCAATTCAATTTTGCAAAATAATGAACAGACGATTCAGTTGGTCCCTGGACAATACTATCGTATGTATGGTGAGTTACGACCTACCCAAAGCTATGTGACAGAAGGTGCATTTGACCAAGAGCGGTGGAGCGTACAGCAAAATATACATGCCAGTTTAAAGGTGAAGTCGGTGGAATTAATACCACCTCAACATGTGATTGCGATGGGCTATGGGCAGCAGTATCAACGACATCAAGGTGTGCTACACCAGTTCAAAATAAAAGTCGAACAACAACGTTTATATTTAAGAGCGTTTATATACCAACAACCGCTACGGAATCATGGCTTGCTGTTAGCACTGCTTACTGGTGATAAAAGTTTACTCACTGAAGGCACCAGTGAATTATTTCAAAGCTTTGGCATGAGTCATTTACTAGCGATCTCTGGTCCGCATGTACTGGTTTTTGCCAGCATGCTCTGTTGGGCGATGCAGTTGGGTATCCGTAAGTATTATCCCAAAATCTATCTCAAGTGGCCGAAACAATATGTATTGGTCGTGCCCTTTATCTTCTGTGTCCTTTTATATTGTGCATTTACCGGTTTTGAAATACCAGCACTAAGAACGCTGACGATCTGCCTTGTCGCAAGTAGCATGCTTTTGTTACGGCAAACCATTCAGCCTTTTCAACTGCTGGTTTTTAGTGCCGCAATTTTATTGCTCGTGGATCCCTTTAGTATTTTATCCGCGGCATTTTGGTTGTCTTATGGCGCATGCTTTATTTTACTGCGGATATATCAAACCTTAAGGATGCATTTACTGGCTCAAGCGGAAGTCAGTTTTTGGCAAAAGTTAAAGCATTCAATGTGGTTGATGGTGGAATCACAATGGAAAATCTTTGTCGCTTTATTTCCATTGATGGTGATTTTTTTCAAGCAAGTCACGTGGATTAGCCCATTAAGTAATTTATTCGCCATCCCATGGTTAGGGGCAGTGGTGGTTCCTTTAGATATCATCGGAGGGGCACTTTCATATATTTCTACACCTTTGGCGCATTTGGTCTTTTTATTCAATGATCTGTGCTTAGAGATGTTGCATGTATTTCTCTATGGTTTAGATCGACTCTTTGCACCACAAATGCAAAATGTTGCATTGACGTCAACTCAAATCATACTGTTGATACTGGCCATAGTAATCTTATTTTTACCTGAAGGAATCTTGCCAAAATTTTGGGCAGTCATTGCCTTTTTAGCCCTGTTTATTCCATGGGAAAATCCATCAAAATTTCAGCTTTCAATTTTAGATGTGGGACAAGGGCAGGCGATTTATATCCGCTCTGCGGACCATCACATGATGGTGGACTTCGGTGGAAACTATGATGAAAGTCAATTTAGTGTCGGGCAGAATATCATCCGGCCATTTTTGAGTGTGCAAGGCGTTCATCGGCTAGATCGGGTGTTATTGACTCATTTAGATCAAGACCATAGCGGTGGCTTTTTCTCATTGGAGCAACAGCTTGATATTGGGCAGCTTTTAAGTAATGAGCGGGTACAAACCACGAACCATGCACCACAAAGCTTATGTCAGCGTGGTCAGCAGTGGAATTGGGATCAGCAAATTTATTTTGAAATACTTTCGCCAAAGCCAGAAGATCTCACAGATGCTCATTGGAATGCCAATGAGCGTTCTTGTGTTTTATATGTCACGGTCAAAGGTGTCAATGGGCCACAACATTTTCTATTGATGGGGGATGCAGGTTGGGAGACTGAATATCAAATACTACGTGATTATCCAGACCTTAAAGTCGATGTTTTGGTGCTTGGACACCATGGTAGTCGGCACAGTTCAGCTTATGCGTTTTTAAACCATTTTAAGCCCAAGTTGGCGATTGCTTCTGCGGGTAGGTTTAATCGTTATGGACATCCTGCAAAGTTGACCCAAACACGGCTCAAACAATTAGACATCCCACTCTTACAGACCGCACAGAGTGGAAGTATTCATTTCAAGCAAAATAAACAGCAAATCGAGTTGATCGAAGAGCGAACAAAGTATAAATGGCTCGATCTATATCGCAGGCTATCAAAAGAATCCGAATAGAGAAACTCGCTCAAGGGCAGGGTTTGAAGATGTTATTCAGACACTATCATTGTTTGCTGTTGTTGATATTCCTCACGAATATCACGAATGCGTTGAGCGGCTTCTTCATCACTAATATTGTATAGATTTCTCAATTTTGGATTGGCTTTAAAGCGTTTATAGCTCCAGTGATAATGCTCTGGATAACGATGAATTAAATCTTCCACTGCTTTAAAGATAACTATTGAGCCATCATCTGCATTGCCTTGATAGATATTCTCATCCATAGGTTCGATATGCATATCAAAACCATGATTATCGTTACGAATGGCATACAGTAAGAGCGCACGTGCTTTGGTTTTTTGAATTAATTTTGCACTTAAGTTGCTGGTTTTTAGTGGAATACCAAAGTATGGAATCATTTCGCCGCCGGCATTGGGGGTATGATCTGGCAAGATCACAGTCGTCCCACCTTGTTTTAATGCTTTGAAAATCTGACGTACACCTGATTCATCCGTAGGAACCAATATTGCTTGCTCACGGCTTCGAGCAGCACGGACAAAATTGTTGGCAGATTCGCTTTTTACCGGCTTGTACATGATGGTCATTTGAGTGTACTGCGCAACCCATGCATTCATGATTTCCCAAGTACCAAAATGTGGTACCACGAGTACAACGCCTTTTTGTAGGGCGAGCGCTTCATGTAAATATTCAGCGCCATGTACGTGATGAATTCGTTGAATATTTTTTTCTGTACTTGCACCCCAAATGTTAAAAAATTCAAAATAAGAACAAAGTTCGTTTCGAATCGCTTGTTTAGTGAGTTGAATGCGAGCTGACTCTGATAATTCAGGCAATGCAATTTTAAGATTGCGTTGAATCGTAGAGTAGGTTTTAGAGATTTTTAAAACATTGACTAACCCAGCCAAACCTTTTGCAATTAATCTAGAAATTTGAATAGGTTGACGGCTGATAAATTTTAACAGGTGATATGTGGTGTCCTGTGAATTTTGGTCGGTCATCTTATTTAAGTCTGAAAGAAATGAAAGAAAATTTAAAATAATTATAGGGGAAAATGAATTGATTAGACAGTTATAGCGATTAGCGTGTATATAATGACTACAAATTAACGATCAAATGGGTTTTTTTATGTCCGAATGGCCACCAAAACCTGAAGAAAAACAGCAAAGTTCTTCAAACAATATCCAGCAGCCAACTGGAAATGAATGGAAAATATTAGAAAAAGCCGTGCTTTCTTCCGTTGAAGAACAACGTAGAGCACGTAGATGGGGTATATTTTTTAAATTTTTAACCTTTGCTTATTTGTTATTTATTATCATTGCGATGGCAAAAAGTTGCAGCATGTCGTCATCTGATCCAGCAGCGACAGCGGGTTCACATATTGCTGTGGTTGATATCATTGGGACCATTGCAGCGGACAAGCAAAGTGTAAACAGCGCAAATACCATCAAAGCTTTGAAAAAAGCTTATGAAAATAAACAAAGCAAAGCGGTTGTTTTAAATATTAATTCACCGGGTGGTTCACCTGTTCAGTCTGATGAAATCTGGCAAGAAATTCAGTACTTGAAAAAAGCCCATACCGATAAAAAACTGTATGCCATTATTGGTGATACTGGTGCTTCAGGTGCGTACTATATTGCTTCTGCCGCAGATGAAATTATTGTCAATCCTTCAAGTTTAGTGGGTTCAATTGGCGTGATCATGCCGAACTATGGCGTTAGTGGTTTGATGCAAAAGTTTGGTGTAGAAGATCGCACCATGACTTCGGGTGAGAACAAAGCGATTTTATCCATGACTCAACCTGTCGATACTGCACAAAAAGCACATGTTCAAGGTGTACTCGATAACGTTCATGCGCATTTTATTAATGCCGTGAAAGAAGGTCGCGGTAAGAAATTAAAATCGAATGATCCGGCTATTTTCTCAGGTTTATTTTGGACAGGTGATCAGGCTGTGAAGCTGGGTATTGCTGACCGTACAGGTAGTTTAAATAGCCTGAAACGTGAGTTGAAAACTGAAAAAGCTGTGAACTACACCATTGAAAATAGTCCATTTGATTCTGTACTTGGTCGTATGGGAAGTTCATTTGGTCAAGGTTTGGCAAGCGCATTGTCACAACAGGTTCAATCTGAAAACAGCACGAAGTTACAATGAAACCGTTAATTCATTTTGCGCACGCCAATGGCGTGCCATCACGGGTTTATCAAAAATTGTTTGATTTACTGAGTGATGAATATGATGTGATCTATGTGCCGTTACTTGGGCCTGATAAGCGTTACCCAATCGATAACCATTGGAAAAGCTTAACACAGCAAGTCATTGACAGTATTGTACGTCAGGCCAATGGTCGTAAGGTGATTGGATTAGGTCACTCATTAGGTTCGGTTTTAACATTTCAGGCTGCTTTACAACGCCCAGAATTGTTTGAACAAGTGTTAATGATTGATCCGCCTATGATCATGGGGAAAGAGTCTTTTGCTTTGCACATCGCAAAACTCCTCAAACTTAAAGTCCTCGATAAAATGTCCCCAGCAGGATTGTCGAAGCGTCGTCGTGATCATTGGGACAGCCGTGAACAAGCAGCAGAGCTTTTAAGGCCGAAAGGTTTTTATAAAGATTTCGATCCAGACTGTTATCAAGCTTATATTGATCATGCCTTGATGGACGATAAACTGCGTGGTGGGGTGGAGTTGACGATTTCACGTGATGATGAAGTTCATATTTTTCGAACCAATCCTTCACTGTGGTGGTTACCTCATGCTCAACCGCAAGTACCTGTACAGCAGTTAATTGCAGAGCAGGGACCATTTTTAGCTCGGCACTTTCCACAAAAGGTTGAGAAAAAATTTGGGATTCCATTTAAAGTTGTTGCGGGGAGTCATATGTTCCCATTGGAACATCCTGTGGAAACTGTTGAATTGATCAAAGATTTACTTAAATTGCCTAAGCGTCATCATTAAAGCTTAAAAACGACAACACAAAAAAAAGCACTCTATAGAGTGCTTTTTTTATGAATGAAACATTCTACTTTTGAGATTTATTTCGCATTTTCAAATTGTAAAACAACTTTGTTGTTGGCATCTAAAAATTTCAAATGATCTTTAGAGGCATCATAATGAGTAACTTGGCTCAATGCCTGCGAAAAATGTTGAGGAATATTTGTCGCAGTCAAACACGCTCTTTGTGTTGTAGCAAGGTTTGAAAATTGGATTTTTGTGTTTTGCACAGCGTAACCGCCCATGAATCGATTACAACCATCAGAACCACTTACACGAGTATCGTCGAAAGTGATGGTGGGTACGTTCGAATTGTTAGGGTCAGCTTCAAGCTTAACGCCTTGAATTTCACTCGCAACCCAATTTTTGTTTTGTAATTTATCTAAATTACGATCAGTAGCCGGATTTGATGTCGTAGCACAACCAATCATACCCAGTGTTATACATGCACAAGTCGCCAGTGTGATGGATTTTAACATGTGATTTTCTCCACTTTTTTTGAAGGATGTAATATTTCTAGATTTATAAGGTTTACTAATTGCAATATAAGCTTATTATTTTAATGATGCTAAAAGCTTTAATTTAACTAAAAACTACATATTGATCATAAAGTTGAACATTCTGCAAAAATGGATTTTAGATTTTAGATTTTAGATTTTAGATTTTAGATTTTAGATTTTAGATTTTAGATTTTAGATTTTAGATTTTAGTAATAAATAGAGTTTTATTTGGCACTGAAAAACAAAACGCACCCTAAGATGCGTTGATTGTTAAATTATACAGTTGCTTAGAACTTACAGAATTGAACAGGTTGTTGCAAAGGCTCGCCACGATATAAAACACCGTTTTCAGTGTGTTGAATGGTGCCATTACAAATCCATTCTGCCACTTGAGGGTAAATCACATGCTCAAGCACGTGAACCCGATCTGCCAGACTTTCAGCATGATCATGCACATTGACTTTAAGTACGCCTTGAGCAAGCGCTTGACCAGCATCCAGCTCTGCAGTCACATAGTGAACTGTACAGCCATGGAAGACATCACCGGTGTTTAAAACACGTTGATGAGTATGCATTCCTTTATAATTTGGCAGCAGAGAAGGGTGGATGTTAATCATTTTTCCTTCCCATGCTTTGACAAATTTTGCGCTTAAAATGCGCATAAAGCCTGCTAAAATGACCAAATCAACATCCCAGTCGAGCAGTTGTTGATGCATCACATCATCAAAAGCTTCACGACTTGGATATTGTTTATGTTCAATGACTGCAGTTGCAATATTTGCTTTTCTTGCACGTTGCAGTGCAAAAGCGTCAGGTTTATTGGAAATTACCCCAACGATTTGACCTGATAGATTGGCATCGATCAGGGCTTGCAGGTTAGATCCGCTGCCTGAAACAAGTACAGCAATTTTAATCATGAACGTTGCTTATGCGAAAACTACACGGATTTTTTCGTCAGCGCCTTCAACAGATTCAGCATTATCTGCAATGTGACCCATTGTGAATGCTTTTTCGCCAAGGCTATTGAGTAATTCAACAGTTTTGTCAGCATCGGCTGCATCAACCACGAGAACCATACCTACGCCACAGTTAAATGTGCGGTACATTTCAAATTGTTCAACACCACCTTCTTTTTGAAGTAGTTTGAATAATTCTGGCCATTCCCAAGATGCTTCATTGACTACCGCTTGAGCACCATTTGGCAGTACACGAGGTAAGTTACCCGGTAAACCGCCGCCTGTGATGTGCGCCATAGCGTGTACATCCACTTCTTTCAATAACTGAAGAATTGGTTTTACATAAATACGTGTTGGTTCCATTGCTGTATCTGCAAGTGGACGACCATCAACGATTTGAGTAAGGTCGACGTTTTTCACATCTAAAATTTTACGAAGAAGTGAGTAACCGTTTGAGTGTGCGCCAGAAGATGCAACACCAACTAAAACGTCACCCGCTTTAACTTTAGAGCCATCAATAATTTTACTTTGCTCAACTACACCTACGCAGAAACCTGCAAGGTCATAGTCTTCGCCTTCATACATACCTGGCATTTCAGCAGTTTCACCGCCAACCAATGCACAGCCTGCAAGTTCACAACCCGCACCGATACCAGTCACAACATTTGCTGCAACGTCAACGTTGAGGTGGCCAGTTGCATAGTAGTCAAGGAAGAACAGTGGTTCAGCACCACATACAAGAAGATCGTTTACGCACATTGCAACCAAGTCTTGACCAATTGTGTCATGACGGTTCAAATTCAATGCTAAACGTAATTTTGTACCAACACCATCTGTGCCAGATACGAGAACAGGTTCTTCATAACCTTTAGGAATTTTACAAAGAGCGCCGAAGCCGCCTAGGCCGCCCATTACTTCAGGACGTGCAGTACGTTTCGCGACAGATTTGATACGATCGACTAACGCGTCGCCCGCTTCAATGTCGACACCTGCATCTTTGTAGCTTAAACCAGTGTTTGGGGTAGAAGTTGAGTTGCTCATAATGAAGTCTCCGCATTCGCGCGGGGATTATAACCTGAATATGCAAAACTCTTATGCTATTTCGCACTAAAATGTTATCTTTATTAAAATATTTTCCTTTCTATAACGATTACATTGAAAAAAGGTGACTTTATATGGGTGATCGCACCTTGCGCCGAATATTTGTTCTTGCTGGGATAGCATTGATCATATGGGTTTTATACTTATTAAAGCCTGTAGTTGTTCCTTTTATCGGCGCATTTCTAATTGCATATTTATTTAGCCCTTTAGTCGATAAATTACATAATATTGGCTTGCCGCGCTGGTTATCTATCAGTTTGGTCTTTATTGGAATTGGTGTTGCTATATTCCTTGCAATGTGGTTCCTCGTACCACTGGTATGGGAACAGTTGATGTATGCGAAAAACAATATTCCAAGCAATATTCATTGGGTCAACTATACATTCCTGCCGTGGTTATCAGAGACATTTAATCTTGTACCGATGGAAATTGATACAGAGCAAATGTCAGCAGCGATCATGGAGTATATTCAAACCAACTATAGTGCAGACAGTATCCAAGCCATGTTGTTAAAAGTGGCACAATCGGGTCTGAATTTCATACAGATTGGTGGCACGATTGTCTTAATTCCAATCATAGCTTTCTATTTCTTATTAGATTGGGAACGAATGTTAGAAAACATGCGTCGACTTATTCCACGTAAATATGAAAAAAGCACACTCACAATCGTGGGCGAATGTCATGAAGTTTTAGGTGCATTTGTAAAAGGCCAATTCTTGGTAATGTTCTTATTGGGCGTTGTATATGCGGTTGGACTTCAATTGGTGGGTATTGAGGTCGGCATCATCATCGGGATGATTGCGGGTCTAGCCAGTATTATTCCGTATTTGGGTTTTGCGGTTGGTATTATTTCGGCAATTGTGGCTTGCCTGTTCCAATTCGGTTTGGATTGGGTGCATTTGGCCTTAGTACTGGTGGTATTCATGGTAGGGCAGGCAATAGAAGGTTATATTTTACAGCCTTTCTTATTAGGCGATAAAATTGGTTTGTCTCCTGTGGCAGTGGTATTTGCAGTCCTTGCAGGCGCGCAATTGGCAGGACTCCTCGGAATGCTCATTGCACTACCCGTTGCAGCGATTATTGTGGTCTTATTACGTCATGCACGCGAAAATTACGAGAAAAGTAATTTATACCGAAATGATGGACTTGTCGTAAATGATGCTGCAAGTGGCACTTTAAACGTAGAAACCAATCAAGTTGCTGTCGATATTGATCTCAAAAATCAGTCTGCAAATTCGCTGCAAGATCCTGAAATTTCGAGTAACATTGAAAGATCAGAACATAAAGATTGATAAGGCCAAAATATAGATATGCGTCAATTGCAGCTAGATATAGAACCACAACTCGATGCCCGAATTAGTGATTTTTCTGGGCCGAGTTGGGGGCATGTAATCGATGGTGTTCGTCAGTTACATGCTGGTTTAATGAATCGTTTCTATATCTATGGTGGAGCTGGCACAGGAAAAAGCCATTTACTGTCTGCAATATGTGACTCCTATTTAGAAATTGGCAAATCAGCAATTCAAGTTTCATTGCTTGAATTGCTAGATGCTCCCACTGAAGCGATTACTTCGCTCGATCGCTATGACTTGGTGGCTTTAGACGATATTGAAGCGATTAGCGGAGTTCCACATTGGCAAAAAGCTGTTTTTCACCTGATTAATTATAATAACGAAGAAGGTGGTCAATTGGTCTTTTCATCTCGGCTGGCGCCCATTGAACTCAAACTTGAACTGCCAGATTTACAGTCTCGATTAACTCAGGCTGTCAGTGTAAAAGTACCAAATGGTAGTTTATACGCAGACCGACAAGCGCTCGTAAACTCTGTTTTGGCGCGACGTGGCATCCATATGGATCAACAAATTGTAGATTATTTGTTGGCACATGGGCCGCATCAGGCATCCATTTTACTTAGATCTTTAGAACAACTGATTCAGATGTTAAAAGGTGAAAAAGTCAAATTGAGTCATGCCAATTTAAGACAGATTTTTGCCCTAATTGATGAATATCGGTAAGCAATAAAAATTCTTGAGTAATTACTCAAGCTGTGACAAAGTACATAAAAATATTTTAATGTTGCAAGGATTGTGCAACTTAAGAATAAAAAGATAAAAAATATTTAAGGAGATGGATATGCTCAAACAGAGCATAGGCATTGGCATGCTTCTCATGGCAGGTCATGCATTTAGCGCAGAAATTACCGTTACAACCACTGAAGATGTTGTAAAGGATGACAAGGAATGTTCACTTCGTGAAGCCATAGAATATATCAATAATGGTATGCCAGAAGCCGGATATAATGGTTGCGGGGGGAAAGACGCCTATGCCTCAATTTCTCTGAAAAAAAATGAAGTTTATAAACTCACTAAAAAAATTGATATTAAAGCAGAACTGAATCTGAAAACGGCGTATGACAGTAACGTCAATGAAGATGTCGTACTCGGTCTTAATAATGCCGTCATTGAAATGACCGGTAAGGATCAAATTTTTAATATTAATGACGGCGAAAAAGAACTAATTGCGATCAATTTTAAAGAAATTTCATTTAAAGGATGTAAGCAAGATCAGTGCGCTGATAAAGGCGGCATCCTTTTTAATAATGAAAAACTCACACTTGAAAATGTAAAGTTTGAAGATGGTAATGCACGACTTGGTGGTGCAATCTACAATGTAGGATTTTCAGAAGATGGCGCAGCTGTAGCAAGCCGTCTATATATACGAACCACGATTTTTCAAAACAACAAAGCGGTAGATGGGGGTGCAATTTACTCAGAAGCACCGGCTTATGAAATCTATACATCTTTGTTCAAAAATAATGAAAGCACTTCTGGTCGAGCGATTGTTTACAATCAAAATGGGCTCGCAGACATCAGTAAGTTGGTGTTCAGTAACCCTCAAAATATCATTGCCAATAGTACCTTTTTCAAAAACAAAGGTTTTGCTGTCAACTTACGTGATGGTTTAGCACTCAATAATATTACAGTACTGAAGAACAGTGGCGGTATCGAACTAAATAGTACCTCTGAGCATGCTTATTTAGCCAATAGTGTGGTGATTGGTAATGCGCTCAGTGGTACCGCTCAAGATTGTAAAGTCGTGAACTCAGGAACAGACCAATCTGTTTTTTATAACAACTTAGTGGCTGCGAGTTGTCCTGTTGGGCCTGCTGCAAATTTAAATGATGTATGGTCTGGGACGAGTTTAATTGCGGGTGAAGATGAAGGTAGCTGTAAAACCTTAACAGAAGATCGTAATGCACTTTTCTGTCCATTTACCACAGCAAATAACGCATTTATTGGTTATTTACGTCCTCGTATTTTATTAGATTACGAAACGATTTTCTCAAGCCCGATATTAAATAAGGGGAAGACCACAGCAGATGGCAATGAGCATCATGTGTATTGTGAGTCTTCTGATCAGCGTGGAAAAAATCGTAATTTGGATGATGTTTGGTGTGATCGTGGGGCTATAGAAATTGTGGTTCCTGTGAGCATGCCTCGCTTAGGTAAAGACATACGTACAGGTGAAGTGGCGAAGTTTAATATTTTAGATGCTTTAGGTGACAGTGATTTAATTCCAAAAGAAGAATGTACAAAAGTGATGGGTATGGCAAATCCAACGGGTGAGCCATGGCAAGATGGTTGCCCGATAATTGTACAAAGCACCGAATCTAAAGGTAAATTTACACTGAATTTGAATGGTGATTTTGAATACACGCCAAATGGAAATTGGCATGGCGCAGATATTTTTGAATTGCGTGTGGTGACGTCTTCAACCCGTTTTAATACTTCGGCAAAAAATTATTTAGCTGCAGAAGTGCGTATTTTCCAAGAACCAAACAATGAAATGGAAAGTAAAACCGTTAAAACTTCGGGTGGTGCTCTAGGCTGGGCGAGTATTTTTGCGCTGCTTGGCTTAGTTGGATTTCGTCGCTTTAAAAAATAGTCTGGATAGAATTAAGGACAGCACATGAAAAATTATAAAAAAGGATTGCTGGCGGTCATGGTCCTTGCGGCTATGTCATCTATGGCAGCAACAAGTAACATCATCAAAGTTACGACCTTTGATGATGAAAATGGTGAAAATCTCAATCAATGTTCTTTACGTGAAGCGATTGAAACTGCACGTAAAAACAAATCTTTTGGTGGATGTAATGTCGGTAATCCAAATAATGGGCAGACCGATTATATTCAACTTGAAGCAGGTGAATATCTTCTGACTAAAGGTGAGTTAGTTCCGGTCAATCAGATCGTGATTGAAGGGAAAAGTCGCTTTAACTATGATTCAAAAAATTTACTGACGCAGAAATTTCCTGCCTATGAAGATATTAGAACGACGATTAATGCCCAAGGCAAATCTCGTATTTTTAATACTTCACGTTCAGAAGCCAACTTTGTCGTCAATAATGTTCGCCTTACTGGCGGGATGGCAGAAGATCGAGGTGGTGCCTTGTATTTAGGGGGAGCATTTACCTTAAATAATGGTGCAATTGAAAACTCTCAAGCCAAAGTTGCTGGCGGTGCAATCTACTCCGTTGCGCATAATATGTCGAAAAAAACATTATTGGTGAGCAGTTTAGTTCAGGGCAACATCGCACCTAAAGGTAGTGTTGTTGCTATGGACTGTATCGGGAACTTGGGGGATACCCAGCCTGAAATTGTGTTCCAGCAAAGCAGTATTATTCAAAATGGTTCATCGACGAGCAATAGTGTGATGGACTTCTGTGGAAATGCCAAGGTTGAACTGACAGCAAATACGATTGCAAAAAACCAAGCAAATCCAAGTACGGGTAGTATTATCCGTGCCATTTCTCAGGGAACGGATCGTTTAAGTGCTTTTTCTAGCTTCGTTTTAACCAGTAATACAATAGTCGAGAACAATGCGGCTAGTACCTATTATTATGATAACAATGGTACAAAGGCTTGGTATTTCAATGTATTGGCCTACAATACTGGTGGAAAATCTTGTCGTTATCTGAATAATGCAGTACCTGATAATGGTCAAAAATTTGTGGCAAGTAATAATGCATTTGAACTGGCAGCCGCACAGTGTGATTTACCAGAAAGTGTGCTGAATAGTACGGAAAGCTTTCTGCAAAACCATGATGTAAGTAGTTATGCTATGGGGACTTTATTAAGCGCCCTACAAACAAAATCTGCTTATAATTTGTATTTACCTTTGTATTACCCGAAAGCAATCGGCAGTGGTTTTGACTTGATCAATCTGGGCTTAGACGGCTGTAGTGATGCGGATCAACGGGGCATTTTGCGGATCACAGATGGTACTTTACAGTTATCACCTACGCAAAGAAACACATGTGATATTGGCTCGGTTGAGTTAATGAATTTAACCGCAGCAGATATGGCAGATATTACCAATGAGTCTTTAACAGCTCTGCAAGATAAGTATCAAAATACAATTGATGCTTTGAAAAAGGATATCGACGATCCAGATTATGCAGAATACAAAGTTGCCAATCAGGATGATTTAACAAAATACGAAGCGGTATTAAGTGCATTAAAAAATAACCTCAAATATCGTGCAGTTTATTTTGATCCATTCCCAGCATCATTACCTCAAGAAGAGTCTGTGAACGGAAGTGCTGAAACACGACAAATTGCCTTAAATGCTGACAACTATACCGTGACGACTTCACCAATCGGCATTGGTAGTGAAATTACGGTGTCTAGTACAGGCGAAGCAAGTATTGTGGGTAATCCACCACATGACCTGCACTGTGATTGGGATGCTGGAATAAAACAAATCGTTATATATCGCACCAGTGGGGCAACAACAGCGCCTACCGAATACGGTTTTTGTAAATATACGCTAAAACAAAAGACAGGGAGTCAGGCGGAATCCTCTGGTGTGGTCCGTGTGGCATTTAAAAATATGACCCCAGTGGCCAAAGCTGCTCAATATACAATTAGTCCGTCAAATAATTTGTCTGTTACCGTCAATAATTTATTAGAAAATGCTAATGATGATGGTGATGGTCCAGTTACATCTATGCCAGCGGGCAAATCGGTATGGCATAAAAATGAAGAAGGTCAAATTATCCCAATTCGTTTTACGAAAATCCCAGCAGGTTTAAACTTTGAAGCTGAGTATAGTGGCAGTTGCCCAGCAAGTTATTTAAAGGAAACTTGCTACGGTGGCAAGATTACCTTCTCTGTAAAAAATGGCTTTAGTCAGTTTGACTATCCTGTTGAATATAGCGTTGTCGATAGTGATGGCATTGCATCAAGCAATGCAATTCTGACTCTTAAGAATACCGCGAAAAACACCAACTCTTCTTCTAGCGGCGGTGGTTCGATGGGATTATTTGGGCTGTTGACACTGATTGGTTTAGGTATGTATCGTCAACGTCGGTTGAGCAAGTAATACAATAAAAAAGCCTCGATAAGAGGCTTTTCATGGCTTAACTAATTTAATTGATTTGATTTTCGCAACATGCTGCTGTTTTAGATTAGTGAGCGACAGCGATAGGCTGTAAATATTTGTTGATATACTCATCGCGAATAGCAGGTCGTTCATCAGGACTAGCTTTTTGCATACGTGTCGCGAGTTCTTTACGTTCTAAAGTACTCATTTTTTGCCAAGTTTCGCGCATACGTTGCTTTTCACTATCTGGAAGTTGAGTGAACCAATCCATGCGCTGTTGCAAGCTGACACGTTGATCTGCAGGAATCTCTTTGAGTGCCTGATACTTTTTAATTAAAGCCTGTTGTTCTGCTTCAGATAGCGAATCCCAAGTTTCATTGACTTGAGTATCTGCATCTTTTGAAAATATCCAAAAGCGATCAAAGCCAGCAAAACTGGTTTGCAAAAAACTAAAAGCACAGAATGCAATTGCTAATTTTTTAGCTGCCATGTGGAACTTTGTCCTCACCCAGAACCATCAACATTTCAAGATCTTCTACCATTTGAGGGGAGAGCTTAGGGGTTGAAATCACCTGATTTTGTGGTTTGTCATCCAGTACAGTCGCATTCGGTAAAATGACAAAACCTGCAATTGCTGCTGCAAGTGCAAAGCCAGACATTTTCCAGAAACCATAACGTGAAGTTTCGCGCTGATGAATATCTTCAAGCACGTTATTCATGACAGTTGCTTTGTCTTTATGGTGCTGTGCGAGTCCATCAAGTTTGGAAGTTACTTGCTTTAAGAAATCATCTTGTTTCATTCGGATGATCCTCCCATATGTGGATTCAAATGTGCCAAAGCGGTACGTAAACCTTGAATGGCACGGTGGTAATGTGTTTTCACACTGCCTTCGGAACAATTCATAATTTCTGCAGTTGTATGCGTATCAAAGCCTTCCCAAGCTCGCAACATAAATGCTTGTTGCTGGCGGACTGGAAGTTCTGCGATAGCATCTTGTATTTCCTCTGCAGTGACAGCCTGATCCAGAAAGTCGAAAGGGTTTGGTGTAGATTCATCTACCACATCCTGTATCTCGACATCGTCGTCATCTAGGCTGACTTTTCTAAATAAGGAAAACGGCTGCGAACGACGTGCTTCTTTTCGACGCCAGTCTTGCAGCTTGTTATTTAAAATGGTGTAAAACAGGGGATACCATTCCTCTGTGGATTTTTCAGCATAAGCTTTATGTAAGGAAATAAAGGCTTCTTGCACCAAGTCCATGGCAATGCCATGTTGACCGTGCGTTGCACTTTCCATCATTACTAAAGCACGCCCCGTCACTTCATTCATGAAGTTTTTCAGGCGAGACTCAGCCGTGCTTTTTAAAACACTGCTGTCTCGCGTCTCGGACTTTTTGGGTGCTAAATCCATAGAGATGGAAAATCCTGTCATCGGATACCCACCATTATTTCCATATTCATATACAAATAACGATGGAAATAACGGTTAGGTTGACAAAAAGAATTATTATTTTTTCTAGTGTAGTCTATTTTTTTCAGGCTTAAGCGCTAAATACAATAAAATAACGATTTTACTGACGCTGACGTACCATTTCAAAAAAACAGATCGAGCCAGCAATGGCTACGTTTAATGATTCTTGACCACCCGGTTGAGGAATCGCAACGGCTTCTGCATGTTGTAATGCATACTCAGAAACACCTTGACCTTCATTGCCTAAAATCCACACACATTGTTTGCGCAAATTTTTGCTATATAGGTTTTCAGACTGATGTGAGCTTGTTGCATAAACTGGAATTTTGAATTTCGTCAAAATATCTTCAAGGGCAATATTTTCAAACGTATTTAATGAAAAATGTGCGCCCATACCTGCGCGTAATACACGTGGTGACCAGAGCGATGCAGAGCCTTTGGTACAAACAACTTGCTCAATACCTGCCGCAGCAGCAGAACGGAGTAGGGTGCCTACATTACCGGGGTCTTGAATATTGTCTAAAATTAAGGTGTCTTCACTGAAGTTAAGTGCTTCACTTGAACTTGGTAAATCCACAATCGCTAAGCAAGCAATAGATGTTCCAAGTGTACTGATATCTTTGTATAAAGATTCACTTAGAATGAACACCGCACCTTGATATTGTTCCGCAATGCGGTCGAAATCGGCATGGTTAATCGCTTGTTCAGTGGTGAAAATCGATTTGATTGGACGTTTTGAGTCTAACCATGACAACACCAAGTGTGTGCCTTCCAAAACAGTTTGACCTTGTTTTTTACGGTAGGCATTTTGTTCGATTAAGCCACGGAGGTGCTTAATTTTCGGGTTGTCTTTTGATTCGAGATAAATCAGAGCCATGAGGGAGATATCCACGAAAGTCAGCAAAAATACTGACTTTCGTTATAAGAAATTAATTATGGTATGACGTAACTAGGTCAACTTCGTTTTTAGAACCAATAATCACAGGAACACGTTGATGAAGTTCTGTTGGTTGGATGTCTAGAATGCGGACACGGCCTGTTGTAGAAGCACCGCCAGCTTGTTCCATCAACATACTCATTGGGTTTGCTTCGTACATTAAACGTAGACGACCTGCTTTTTTCGGATCTTTGAAGTCGTATGGGTACATGAAGATACCGCTACGGCAAAGAATACGATGAATATCACCCACCATGCATGCGACCCAACGCATATTGAAGTCTTTTTCACGCGGGCCAGTTTTACCTGCAAGAAGTTCGTCGATATAACGTTTTACAGGTTCTTCCCAGTGACGTTGGTTCGATGCATTAATTGCATACTCTTTAGTGTCTGCTGCAACCGCAATCGCATCTTTAGTTAATAAGAATTCTTTGCTTTCTGGATCAAAAGTAAAGAAGACTACGCCAGCACCGACAGTTAGAGCCATCATTGTTGATGGGCCATACAGTACATAACCTGCAGCCGCTTGGTTAACACCCGCTTGCATGAAATCTTCAGCTTGCGTTACGGCATTTTTTGCAGGAAGAATTGAAAAAATTGTGCCGACACACATGTTGATATCGATGTTGCTTGAACCATCTAATGGGTCGAACAAGACAAGATAATCGCCATTTTCTTGAGCTGGTGTGAATTCATCTAATTCTTCAGATGCCAAACCACCGACATGTGGATGAACTTTTAATGCATCGATGAGGTAATCATTTGAAATGACATCAAGTTTCTTTTGTTCTTCACCTTGAACGTTTTCGTGTTGCGCGCTACCCAATACACCAGCCAAAGCACCTTTTTGTAAAAGAAGGTCGATGTCTTTGCATGTATTACCAATTGTTTCAATAACTTGTGCTAATGCAGGAGTAAGATTACCACTTTGTTGTTGTAGAAATTGGGAAAGGGTGAGATTTGACATAACCGGAAAACTCCAAATATTAATTTATCAAAAATGATAAAAATGTGATTGTGCAACATTTTAGATGAGAACGAAGGAAAAGAAAAATTAAACTAGACTATTTGTCGTGATTTTACCCTTGCAAGTCCTGAATAACATGCTATGTTGAATCTAATGTATAAATCGAAAGACAGGGAGCACAACAATGACCACACAAAAATTTGATGCGACTCCGACTGCAACTGAGGGATTGAATTTAGACGATATTTCTGCGGATACCGTAAAAGCTGCTTGGAGCAGTTACGAAGCAAAAGCAGAGTATAAAAAGTTCAATAAACATGATCTCATTGAGTCGATGCAAACAGAAAAAGAAAATGCTGAACATCCAGAAGCAGAAGCGTAATGATTTGGATTGTTACGGTGATTTTCTAGTTGGTAAAGCTAAGGATCTCGTTTTAAAAGTCGTTCATTTGCATTTTAATTGATTATTTTTTATGTTCTAAAGTTGCTAACTGAATTTATCCTGAGTTAAAGGGCTAGATTGAGTTAAAGCAAAGAACGTTGAATAGAACGATGAAAATGAAACAATATAAATTAAATGATACGGGTTAAATAAAAAAGCACTCATTAATGAGTGCTTTTTTATTTAGCTCAGAATTTTTTCAAGTCTTATTTAAGCAGCGGAGGAACAGCTTCGTAGTTAATTTCTACGCGGCGGTTTTCTTTCCATGCATTTTCATCATGACCCGCATTGATTGGCATTTCTTTACCATAGCTAACTGCTTCAAGCTGATTTGGACTTACACCCGTTGTAATCAGGAAGCTTTCAACAGCTTTGGCACGACGTTCACCAAGTGCCATGTTGTATTCACGAGTACCACGTTCATCGGTGTGACCTGTTAAAGCAACGCGTGAGTTTGCATTAGCAACAAGGAACTGTGCATGAGCTTGAAGGGTTTGTAAGTCTTCATTGCTAAGCTCTGTACTGTCGTAGTCAAAGTGTACTACGCGCTTCGCTAAAAATGCTTTATTCGCTTCAGTTACACCTTTAGATGATGCACCGGCTAGGTTTTGTGCATTGAGTGCTGCATCTTCACTTAAACCAGAAGTGTTTACAGTGGTTGAGCTATTTGGGTTTTGTCCTGCTTGTACGTCTGCTGCAGGTTTACGGCTGGCACAACCAGTCATTACTAATGCTGTAGCTAAAACAGGTAATGCAATCAGTTTCATCGCTTTCATATTGATCTCCATGACGGTTATTTATGATGTTTCATTAAAAAGTTATTGTTGAATAAATCATGCAGTGTTTATTTCGGTGCCCAAGCTGGTTCACGAACTTCACCTTGTTCACTTGGTAAGTTCATGCGGAAACGACCATCTAAAGACATGATCGAGAGCAAACCACGGTTTGCTTCACGTGTTGCATACACCACCATTTGACCATTTGGAGAGAAGCTTGGGGATTCATCTAAACTTGTTGGTGTTAAAATATTGGTTACACCAGAACCAATGTCTTGAACCGCAACTTTATAGTTACTACCGCTAGGACGATGCACCAAAGCTAATTTTTTACCGTCCGCACTTAGCGTACCACGCGCATTGAAAGCGCCACGGAAAGTTAAACGTTTTACACTTTCAGCACTTAAGTTGTAGGTATAAATTTGTGGAGAGCCACCACGGTCAGAGGTAAAAATAAATGATTTACCGTCAGGGGCATAACGTGCTTCTGTATCAATCGCTGTGTCATTGGTCATGCGTTTTAATTGGCGAGTCTGTAAATCCATTTGATAGATTTCAGGATTGCCATGCATTGAAGCGGTAAACAACATCGATTTACCATCAGGTGAGAAGCTTGGTGCACCATTTAGACCACGGAAACTTGCTACTTTTTCACGGTTACCACTTGCTAAGTCTTGGATGTAAATTGCAGGGCGCTTGGTTTCAAAAGAAACATAGGCTAGCTTTTTCGCATCAGGCGTCCACGCAGGGGAAAGGATTGGATCTCGTGAAGTCAAAATCGTACGGGGTTGTTCACCATCTGTATCTGCAATTTGTAGGGTATAGCGCTGATCTGGTGTTGCTGCATTACGCAATACATAGGCAATACGGCCGCTGAAGTCACCTGGAATGCCAGTTAAAGCTTGATAGATCGCATCACTGATCATATGCGCTGCTTGACGGTAACGTGAAGCAGGTACAGTGAGTAGTTCATTTAACAGGTATTGTTTTTTTTCAACATCATACAGTTGGTAGTGAATTTCATAAGAGCCATCAGCCGTTGTTTTTGATGTACCTGTCACGACATAGGGTACGCCCGCAGCTTTCCATGCTTCTGCATTAGGTGAATTTATTGTTGCAGTTGCAGGTAAGTTTTTAGAGGCACTGGTAAATTTACCTGAGCGGTTCAAGTCATTTTCAACCACTGGATAAATATTTGAGTCATTACTAAAAGGCACGATCGCAATTTTAGGTGCTTCTTCAGGAGCTTTAGTGATTTCGAGGTGAAGCTGCGCATGCGTTTGAGTCACTAAAACTGGGCTCAAAGCAGTGAATACGGCTAAGCAAAGAAGATGTTTACGCGTCATTTCCATCATTCGCTAACTACTCTAAAAATGTGAGTTATTGTCTGTATTAGGTTGTGTCACATAATGGCATGATTTTGAATTATTAAAAGCATGAAAATATGACTGAACTGTTATAACACTGTGAAAAATGCAGAGATTTTATCCGAGTTTCGTCAAGTCTAGCTTAAAAATCATGAACACAACATCACATTTTGGAATGAAAATGATAATTCTTTAGTTATAACATTCTATTTTTGAATCAAGTGTTTAGAAAATTTTAGTAATACTTGATGTTGCTGAGTCCCACATACACGGCGTTATATAGAACGAAGACAAGAATGGATCAATTAGTCGGGGCTAGAGCTTTATAAAAGCTCAAGTATTGAAACACACAGGTACAATCGATTGAGTATTCATTTTAGGAAAGGGGGGGAACTGGGGGGATGGATGTAGAAGCTTAAAAATAAACATCATACCAGCGATGAAACTTGATCTATTGAAGATAAGAAAAAATGGGTATGGGGTGATTCATTGCTTAACCACAAAAAAATCCCCGCAAGCAATGCACGGATTTATCAAACTTAATTTGAAGATCTAAATGTAGAGGTAAAACTTTGTGCTTCACGTCTAGCATCTGGGTCGCTAGGCATCGGATATGGTGCAGCAGCACGAACTGCAGCCTCAATACTGGCTTTCATATCAGGATCACTGGAGCTTACGATGACTGCTTGGACAGCACCTGTTTTAGATAAAATCACGCGAGCAATGGCCGTTTTACCGCTAGAGCCAGGTGGTGTATCCCAAGCACGTTTGATTTTATGTTCAAAATCACGTTTAGCTGTTGAAGCGATTTTCTTGGCTTCCGCTTTTTTCTTTGCATCTTCTTCATTTAGAGCATGTGAAATGGGTTTAAGAGGCTTTTTTACGTCCTGTACTGATTTCTCAGGTTGAGTTGTTTTAGCATGATCCATCAGCAAAGCATTAAATTGTTCAGGTGGAATATGGTCAGGCATGGTCGAAGAGGGGATATAAATTGACCGACTTTTAGCAAATGTCTGGGTGCTTATAAATAAGAGTGTCGAAACTAAAAATAATGTTGGGGCTGTACTAGATTAGCACTATGTTAATCGATGAAAATGAAGCTAACTAACTGTAAATTAAATAAGAAAACTCAATTAAAACTACTAGAGTTTTTCGTGCTAGGAGTGACTGCAAGAGCTGCTGCTGATTTATTAAAAATTCATCATAATTCAGCAGCACTTTTCTTTACTAAGATTCGTAAAATTATTTCTTATCATTTAGAAGTTGAAGCCTTTGAAATATTCGATGGTGAGATTGAATTAGATGAAAGCTATTTCGGCGGAACCCGTAAAGGGAAACGAGGACGTGGAGCTGCTGACAAAGTTATCGTATTTGGTCTATTGAAGCGAAATGGTAAAGTTTATACTGTTGTTGTTCCTGATACTAAGTCTGGTACTTTAATGCCTGTAATTTCTAAGAAAATCACACCAGATAGCATTGTTTATACAGATCAATGGGTAGCTACAATGCTTTGGATGTTGCAGGTTTTTGCCACCATAGAGTTAACCATTCAACTCATTTCGCAAATGGGAAAAATCATATCAATGGAATTGAGAATTTTTTGGAATCAAGCGAAAAGAATATTGAGAAAATATAATGGTATTCCTAAAGAATCTTTTCGCTTGTTTCTAAAGGAATGTGAGTTTAGATTTAATTATGGCAGTCCAAGTCAACAGTTAAAAACTTTGCGAGTTTGGACTGGAATTTAAATCTTATCTAGTACAGCCCCTAATATTTTAACTATTAAGCAATCGCCTTCTACATATCGTATAAAAAACCTGAGCTTCAACTATGCTTCTGCCCTCATTTTTATTGGGACGTACTATCACGACGACGTACAAGCTTTGGTCAAGGAAAACTTTAAGCCAGCAAAAATTAATACGTTGTATTTCAGCTTCTCATTCTTTGCTTTAGTCATACTCGTTTATGTGTTTTTCTGGATAGATCTACCTAATAAACTTTTACTCATGGTAGTTATTGGCCTTGGCTTTTGCTGCTTAACGTATATGTATGAATCTTTAAAAGCATTACTTCCAAAGCAACAGAAAAAGAAAATGGAAGAAACTCACTTTCATATTGCGGGATATTTAGCAGCTCATCTACAGGATTTTGTCGATGCAAAATTTAAATTAGATGAACAAACAAATTAAAAGCAGCCACTTTTTAACCAATAATTACAACTACGAAAGTTAAAGATTTACGTGAGTTGAAACCTTGTGCCATTGGACTGATGACTCACGGTGCTAAACTGCCCGTCATTGAAGCACTTGACGAATCATTGAATTATCGCCATTTTTAAATGCTCTAATTCTTTGCTGAAGTGCAGACCAATATTTTTCAGATTTTATAAAGACGGAACACTCTCATGGCGAATAAATTCGAATTCAACATTCGTGTATATATTGAAGATACAGATGCAGGTGGCATTGTTTACCACGCAAATCATATTCGCTTTATGGAACGTACCCGCACAGAATGGCTACGCGCTTCAGGTGTAGACCATTATTGGCATCAAAAAGATTACAACTTTGTCGTTCATAAAATTAATGTGAAATATTCACGTCCTATATTAATGGATGACCTGATTACTGTTACAGCAAGTGTAGTTTCGTGTAAGGCTACGTCATTTGTGTTGCAACAAAATATTTATCGTGGTGATATTATGCTGGCATCAGGTGAGGTAGAATTGGCATGTATCAGTGCAGAGATGAAACCCCGTCGCCTTCCTGATGAAATACGTGAACTGATTCTGAAAGAATTGGAACAAGATTAAAAAAATTATTTGGCACATGTAGTAACTATGGCAACTCAACTAGAATCAACACTCAAAGTTTCAGACCTAATCTTACAAGCAAGTCCTGTCGTACAACTGGTAATGCTCCTGCTGCTCTTAGCTTCGTTATTCAGTTGGTATCTGATTGCCAAGTTACACATGAGTTATAAAAAAGCGCAGGCCGATGATGAACATTTCCAAAAAATCTTTTGGTCTGGCGCCGAACTCAACACTTTATACAACAATGCTCAGCTCAACTCGAAACGTGTTGGCCTTGAAGATGTCTTCTATCAAGGTTTAGGCGAGTTTTTCAAACTTAAAAAACGTAATGCCAGTGCAGAACAATCAATTGAAGGTACAGAACGTATTCTTCGCGTGGGTTTAAGCCGTGACCAAGGACATTTAGAAAATGGTTTAGGCGCGCTTGCGAGTATTGGCTCAGTTGCTCCCTATGTTGGTTTATTTGGTACCGTTTGGGGCATTATGAATGCCTTTATTGGTTTGGCAGATGTTGACCAAGTCACCCTTGCTACGGTTGCTCCTGGTATTGCAGAGGCATTGATTGCAACGGCAATTGGTCTTTTTGCAGCGATTCCTGCTGTACTTGCATTTAACCATTTCACAGCCAAAGGTGAAGCCGTTTATAACGATCGTGCACTTTTTGCCGAAGAAATGGTTGCGTTATTACAACGCCAGTCTGTAGGTTCAACTCAGGACGATGACTAATGGCTATTCAACGTTCTGGACGCTTTGAGCGCATCAAAAAACCATTAAAAAGTGACATGAACGTCGTACCTTATATTGATGTCATGTTGGTTTTATTGGTGATTTTCATGGTCACTGCACCTATGATCACCACAGGTGTCAAAGTCGACTTACCACAGGCGAATGGCACGCCTATGCAAGCGGAAGATCGCCCTGCGATTGTTACACTTGAGGCGGATGGTACGATCAAACTCGAAGATAAAAATCATCAAAATGATGTACTCACACTCGATGAACTAAAATCTGTTTTAACTGCTTCACAAAATGAAGCCAACGAACAGAAAAAGCAAATGAGTGTCCTGATTAACGGCAGTGAATCTCGTCCTTATGGTGAAGTCATGAAACTCATGTCTGCCCTTCAAGATGCAGGTTTAACACAAGTAGGTTTACTGACTGAGCCATTAAAATAATTTATGAAAGATTTCAACAAGCCGCCTTTTAAACAAAAAGCCGTTGCGATTGGTTTCACACTAGGTGTGCATATCGTCGCTGTGGTTGGCTTACTTTATCTTGGCATGAGTAAACCACCTGAGCCCCCTAAAAAAATAACCACTGTTTTGGTAAAACCGGAAGATTTAAAACCTGTAACACGTGAAGTCACAGAGTTTGATGAAACCGCGCATGAAAATGTAGCTGAACAAATCACGCAAACAGCAGAACCTAGCGTTGAACCAGCACCCGAGATTCCAACGGCTGCACCACCTAAGCCAGCAGAACCACCTAAGGCAGATCCACAGATTGCTGCTCAACAGGCACGCGCTGCGGCAAAAGCACAGCAGCTTGCTGAACAAAAAGCTGCGGACAATGCAAAGCGTGCTCAAGAACAAGCTAAAGCGGCTGAAGCTGCAAAACTAAAAGCGCAACAAGAAGCCAAAGCGGATGCGGCTAAGGCAAAAGCAGATGCTACGGCGAAAGCCAATGCTGACGCAGCAAAACGTAAAGCAGATGCTGATGCAAAAGCCAAGGCTGAAAAAATCCGTGCCGATGCATTAAGAAAAGCAGAAGCTGACAAAGCCAAAGCTGCAGCAACGGCAAAAGCCAATGCAGATGCAAAAGCCAAGGCCAATGCAGATGCGGCGAAACGTAAAGCAGACGCCGATGCCAAAGCTAAAGCCAATGCGGAAGCTGCAAAACGTAAAGCTGATGCTGATGCAAAAGCTAAAGCCAATGCAGAAGCTGCAAAACGTAAAGCTGATGCTGATGCGAAAGCCAAGGCCAATGCGGAAGCTGCAAAACGTAAAGCAGATGCTGATGCCAAAGCTAAGGCCAATGCAGAAGCTGCAAAACGTAAAGCAGATGCTGATGCCAAAGCTAAGGCTGATGCAAAGGCAAAAGCCGATGCCGAAGCACGCGAACGTGCAGCCGAAGAAGCCAAAGCTTCATCTGCAAAAAAAGCAGCTGAAGAAGCAGCACAGAAAAAAGCTGAAGCGAAGAAAATTGCTTCAACAGCAAAACGTGATTTTGAAAATAGGATTAAGCGTGCGTGGGATACGCCTTCTGACTCTGCAGGTAAAACGGCGACTGCTCGCGTTACCCTTACGGAAAGTGGTTCAGTTCGATCAGTGATCGTGAACTCTAGTGACCCTGATATGAAAGCCAGTATTGAGGCTGCTATTCGAGCTGCTGCACCATACCCAATGCCGAGTGACCCAGATGCAAAACGTGAAGCTCAAAGTTTTACGTCCACCTTCAAGTCATCACGTTAATTTTTAAATCCCTGCATTCGTTGCGGGGATTTTTTTATTTACTTACTGATGTTACGCAGTAACACCAGAAGCGTAATTTGATTTAAATAAAAGTATATGATACGCGGTAACGTCATCCGCAAGTGTTTGAGACAGGACTACTTTTAATCAAAAATGTTTTTGCGATACTTTGAATAATTTGACGCTAGTGAACGAGTTTTGCGGATGACAATGGTTTTGGGTACTTTTGCCAAAACAAAAGTACCTCCAGCCGAAGGCTAATCCCTTTATTCACCCCCTAGATGTAAGACTCCGTCGAATAGAATTAAAAATCATTGGGGCTGTACTAGATAAGATTTAAATTCCAGTCCAAACTCGCAAAGTTTTTAACTGTTGACTTGGACTGCCATAATTAAATCTAAACTCACATTCCTTTAGAAACAAGGGAAAAGATTCTTTAGGAATACCATTATAACCCGAATCGCGGATAAGAAATTGACTTGAAAAATATGAGGACTAGAGCCATCAGTTGAGTTACCACACAAAACTCACAACTCTATCCTCATGTTTAATAGTACCGAATTATTTTGCGTAATTGATGATTTCTTTCTTAAATTTGAAGCAACTTATTGGCAATTCCTTAAGCAAAGCCATCGTTTCTCAAGAATTCGAGCGGCTCACTTGAGTCTTTCAGAAATCACCTTTATTGCTATTTGGTATAAATGCTCTCATTTCACTAATTTCAAAGCATTTTTCACATGGCTAAGGCAGGATAAAAGCTCTTTATTTAAGAGCTTACCCTGTTACCAACGGCTGATTCACCTCATTAATACGCACCAGTTAGCACTACATGCTTTACATGTAGCCTTAATGAAAGGTCAACGGAGCCAATATTTATGGATTGACTCAACCACTTTACCTGTCTGTAAAAATCAACGAATTCAACGCCATAAATCTCTAGCAGAAATTGCATCTCGTGGTAAAAGCTCGATGGGTTGGTTCTACGGCTGTAAATTACATATTATGATGAATCAACTTGGAGAAGTCGTTTGTTCAGCATTATCCAATGGACATGTGGCTGACATAAGAATGGTTGAGCATTTGGTTGAAGGCTTGGAAGCAAAGCTTTACGCGGATCGTGGTTATATCAGTCAGGATTTAAAAAACAGATTAAAAGAACAAGGTATTGATTTAATTACTTATCATCGAAAGAACATGCGGTCTGTTCAACTCTGTACATCAGATGCATATCACTTAAAACAACGTAATAAAATAGAAACGTTATTCAGCTTATTGAAAGGTCAATACAATTTGGTGACGAGTAGAGCTAGAAGTATCTCAGGCTTTTTAAGTGGTATTTACGCATCACTATGTGCATACCAATTAACTCAGCAGCATAAGCCCACAATTCAAATTATGCAGTCATTGGCTTAAAAAGGATTCGGGTATTATATTTTCTCAATATTCTTTTCGCTTGATTCCAAAAATTCTCAATTCCATTGATATGATTTTTCCCATTTGCGAAATGAGTTGAATGGTTAACTCTATGGTGGCAAAAACCTGCAACATCCAAAGCATTGTAGCTACGCTATTGATCTGTATAAACAATGCTATCTGGTGTGATTTTCTTAGAAATTACAGGCATTAAAGTACCAGACTTAGTATCAGGAACAACAACAGTATAAACTTTACCATTTCGCTTCAATAGACCAAATACGATAACTTTGTCAGCAGCTCCACGTCCTCGTTTCCCTTTATGGGTTCCGCCGAAATAGCTTTCATCTAATTCAATCTCACCATCGAATATTTCAAAGGCTTCAACTTCTAAATGATAAGAAATAATTTTACGAATCTTAGTAAAGAAAAGTGCTGCTGAATTATGATGAATTTTTAATAGATCAGCAGCAGCTCTTGCAGTCACTCCTAGCACGAAAAACTCTAGTAGTTTTAATTGAGTTTTCTTATTTAATTTACAGTTAGTTAGCTTCATTTTCATCGATTAACATAGTGCTAATCTAGTACAGCCCCAAATATTATTTTCATCAACTTCTATGGTTTCTTTGCTGAGAATTTTTTCACATTCGACAGTGATAAAATAATTGTATTCGGCGTGAAATAAGCTTTCAAAATCACTCATTTGTTTAGGGCTAAATGAACTGATGGGTTGTTCTCTGGGAATGTTTTCAATGGCACTGTCTAATGGAAGGTTTTGAATGTATTCGCTATTAATTTTGTTAATTATTCTATTCTCAAGATTTATCATTTTAGTTTGCTGTTTGTAGTGGATTGAATTTATTTTAAAATTTAAATAAACATTCAGGGAGCATTTAACTCCCTGAAGTCGTTCAGTGAATAATCGTCTATTTATCTTTCGGCTCTGGTGGTGTCATCCCAAACTGTAAATAAGCCATATTGGTGGCAATACGTCCACGTGCAGTACGCATGACATAGCCTTGCTGAATGAGGTAGGGTTCGATCACATCTTCTAGGGTCCCTGAGTCTTCTGCCATAGCAGCAGCTAAAGCTTCTACACCTGCAGGGCCACCATCAAAACGCTCTAGTAGCATTGATAAATAACGGCGGTCTAGCGTATCTAAACCATCTTTATCGACATTTAGCATGTCCAAAGCACGTTGAGCCATCTCTTGGGTTACTTCACCCGTACCTTTAACTTGCGCATAATCACGGACCCGGCGTAATAAACGGTTTGCAATACGAGGTGTCCCACGAGCACGGCGTGCAACTTCTTGAGCACCTTCGGCAGTCATGGGTACATCCATCAAGTTTGCAGATCGAGTCACAATATGCGTTAAGTCTTTGACAGAATAAAACTCTAAACGTTGTACGATACCGAAACGATCACGCAAAGGTGAGGTGAGTAGTCCCGCACGTGTGGTTGCTGCAACTAATGTAAATGCAGGTAAGTCGAGCTTGATAGAACGGGCAGCTGGTCCTTCACCAATCATGATATCCAACTGATAATCTTCCATGGCTGGATATAAAATTTCTTCAATCACCGGTGAAAGACGATGAATTTCGTCAATAAACAGTACGTCACCTTCTTCAAGGTTAGTCAGCATGGCTGCCAAGTCGCCGGCACGCTCAAGGACGGGGCCTGATGTTGATTTTAAGTTGCCACCCATTTCACGGGCAATGATATTGGCCAGTGTGGTTTTACCTAAACCCGGAGGGCCAAAAATTAAGGTGTGATCGAGTGCTTCTTCACGGCCACGCGCAGCACCGATAAAGATTTCCATTTGTTCACGGACGACAGGCTGCCCGATGTAGTCATCGAGGGATGTTGGGCGAATGGCACGGTCGAAGTGGTCTTCGGGTTTTTCTGAACCACTGATAAGACGGTCTTGCATATAATTAAATCAATCTCTGGCTGAACTTTCGAGGCACAGCCTCAAGTTGTGATTTGTGTTTAGGTGCCATTGTGTAGGCATTGCTTTACTTTTGAAAGATCAAAATGAGGGCTTTTAAATATATTTAAAAGTCCGCAAGTAAATCTTGTGTTGGATTGAGGATATATCCTTATATCCCAATCTAACATGGCGACATCCATGTCGCCTTCGTGTATCCAATTTAGGTGTATTGGTATGTCTATTTGAATTATTTATTCATCGACTTAAGTGCAGCGCGAATGATGTCACTGGCTTCAGTATAATCAGCTTTGACGGCATTAATCAGTTTTTGTGCTTCAGCAGGTTTATAACCTAAAGACTGCAAGGCCGCTTCAGCTTCGGCTACGGCAGAGTTGCCCGTAAATTGAATTTGTTCAACAGTTGAATTGGTTGGTGCAGTGCCTGAAGCCATGGCTTTAAAGCGATCACGTAACTCAATCATGAGGCGTTCAGCGGTCTTTTTGCCTACACCCGGAACTTTGACTAAAGTGTTTATATCTTCATGTTCAACCGTGTGAATCAGCATTTCAACACTTAAGGTCGACAAAATGCCCAGTGCCATTTTAGGGCCTACGCCGTTAACTTTTAACAGTGTGCGAAAGATCAGTTTTTCTTGAGCATTGCTAAATCCGTAAAGCAGTTGTGCATCTTCACGAACAGCCAGATGTGTCCACAGGGTAATTTTTTGACCTTTTTGTAGTTGGCAAAATGTAGAAAGTGGGGTGTCAATTTCATAGCCCACACCATTTACATTGAGTAATACTGTTGGTGCTTCCAATGCCAGCACTTCGCCAATTAAACATCCGATCATGTCATTTATTCACTTTATTTCAGTTTAGTCTGAGCCATTTGCTCAATTTCAATTTGTTGTGAGATTAGCGTGAAGGCCAGCGAATTACTAGCCTTCACATTTTTTCAGCTTTAAAAGAAACCAACTTTATTACCTTGAAGTTCTTGTGCAAGGTTATAAGCCTGATGGTCTGAAAATTTAGAGATAATATCCAATACTTGCATGATGTTTTCATAATGCAACGGCCCAAAATGTGCCCCCGAACGGTGGAGAATGGACATCAGTCGCTGTTCTTTAAAACTCAAGGTTTTGTTTGGCGTAGTTAGAGGAATAAAAGCATCTAAAATATTTTGTAGACTTTGATGCGCAATAATCTCTAAGCCGGCTTTTTGTGGATGTTCAAAAATTTTATCGCGAGCTAACTCTTTCGCTCGGTTAATTCCACGCTCAATATCTTCACTGCAATATTGCAATAAACTGCCTTTGAGTTGACCTGACAAAATTTCATGATGATGGCGGGCGAAGGCAGTCGTGACTTCTTCGACTAGACGTTTCATCACTCGACCACGTAATGCGGCAATTTTTTGTTGCCAAGTGGTATCAGTCATCGCCAATTCGGCAGGTATGCCATAGTCACCGACCAAATCAAGGAAAATTGGCTCAACTTCGTTATAGTTCAACATGTTGAGGATAATGCCATCTTCAAGGTCAATTAAGGCATAACAAATGTCATCTGCGGCTTCAAGCAAATAGGTCAACGGATGACGACAGTAGTGATATTCACCCAGTTGAATTAAACCGAGTTGCTCTGCAATTTGCTGCAAGATTTCTTTTTCTGCCTGATAGCAGCCAAATTTAGCCCGTTGGCTCGCAGGTTTATTGCCTTGCGATGCAATGGTTTTTGAAAGCCACGGGTATTTTAAATATGCACCTAAAGTTGCATAGGTTAAACGCATACCACCATCATTCGGATGATAATCAATTTTAGTTAGTAGGCGTAAACCTTGGGCATTGCCTTCGAACTGACGCACATCGGCTTCTTCTTCAGGGCTTAAGTCCTGTAAAAAGTTGGTATGCGATGCATCATCAAACCATTCTCGAATGGCATATTCGCCTGCATGTCCAAAAGGTGGATTGCCAATATCGTGTGCCAAGCACGCAGCTTGAATAATTGCACCAACATCGGCAGGTGAAATCCACATCGGGAGTTCATCTTTAATTTTTTCAGCCGCGAGCATCCCCAATGAACGTCCAATACAAGACACTTCTAAAGAGTGAGTCAGGCGAGTATGAATGCCATCATGTTGGGTGAGGGGATGGACTTGGGTCTTGCGGTTTAATTGTCGAAAGCTTTGAGAAAAAATAATGCGGTCGTAGTCTTTGTGGAAGGGGCTACGTGCCTGTTCAGAGCTATGTTTATTACTACCAATACGAACTGTAGAAAGCAGTTCAAGCCAACGCATTTGAGTCATTTATCATTATTCAGTTATTTACTAAAAACTATGATGCCAAACTTGTGACTAAAGTAATAGTGGGTCGCGTCATAGCTTGACACTTTATTTAAGGGTATCGGTGTAGGTGTAGAATATTCGTATTAAGGTAGGGTGTTTTTAAGATAAATATTATTCATTGGCTAGACTATTCGCTGATTCAAACCCATTGGTAATGCCGCCTTGAAAGCCTCAAAATTCTAAAATTGATATTAATTTTCGATTAATGTTTTTTACAATTTATTTTGTGCTAAGCTGCGCTGCTGTATTCAATCTTTTTGACTGAAAATAAAAACAAAATTTAAAAAATCTTGTGCCATTCTCGAACAGAAAATGCTTTTCCCATCTAGCTGATTTCACCAATACACAGTAGAATATGCGCTCTCTTCAAGTCACATTGCGGCTTGGTTCAAAAGACCAGCCCGTGGAGCCAAAATCAGCATGTTTATCGTGGCCGGTGCACCAGCACACTCTTCTTTTAAGAAAACGCAACTATTAACACGTCTATCTTCGATTAGTTCTGTTCAAGCAATTGAAAGCCAATTGGTTTATTTATTTGACCAAGCGCTGAATGAGCAACAACAGCAATCTGCTTTACAGCTTTTAAACGATGGTCAATCTTTTGAACTGCGCCAAGCTGCAAGTGATGAAGTCCAAATATTAGTGACGCCACGCGTTGGTACAATCTCTCCGTGGTCGTCGAAAGCAACGGACATTTTCGCCAACTGTAATACACCGGTTCATCGCCTTGAACGCGGTGTTTTGTTTACTTTGAAGGGCGTAAATGCTGTTTCTGATGAAGTAAAACTGGCATTACATGACCGCATGACAGAAAGCGTGTTCAATCAAATTGAAGACGCGACTGCGCTGTTCTCTGAAACTGAACCAAAGCCGTTAAATGCTATTGATATTTTAGGTCAAGGCAAAGACGCTTTAGTGAAAGCAAACTCTGAGTTTGGTTTTGCACTATCTGACGAAGAAATTGATTATTTAGTTGCAGCGTTTAACAAGCTTGGCCGTAACCCGCATGACATCGAATTGATGATGTTTGCTCAAGCAAACTCTGAGCACTGCCGTCATAAAATCTTTGGTTCAGAATGGACAATTGATGGCGAAGTTCAGCCATTGTCATTGTTCCAAATGATTAAAAACACTTATAAAGAATCTCCAGATGACGTTTTGTCTGCATATAAAGACAACGCATCAGTGATCGTGGGCTTTGACACTCAACGTTTCTATCCGAAAAAAGACGAAGAAACAGGTCAGCACGTTTACAAATATAAGAGCCAAGCTGCTCACATCTTAATGAAGGTGGAAACGCATAACCATCCGACAGCAATTGCGCCATTTGCGGGTGCTGCGACAGGTTCAGGCGGTGAAATCCGTGATGAAGGCGCAACTGGCCGTGGCGGTAAGCCAAAAGCAGGTTTAACAGGTTTCACTGTTTCTAACTTGAACATTCCTGGCTTTGAACAGCCTTGGGAAGAAAACTACGGCAAGCCGTCTCGTATGGCATCTCCGCTTCAAATTATGATTGAAGGCCCATTGGGTGGCGCTGCGTTTAACAACGAATTCGGTCGTCCTGCTTTAAATGGTTACTTCCGTACGTTTGAACAAAATGTAAATGGCGACGTAAAAGGCTTCCATAAGCCAATTATGATTGCCGGCGGTTACGGTAACATCCGTCCTGACCATGTAGAAAAAGATGCAATCCAACCGGGCGATCTTTTAATCGTACTTGGCGGTCCTGCCATGCTGATCGGTCTAGGCGGCGGTGCTGCGTCTTCTGTAGACAGCGGTAAGTTAGGTGAAAACCTAGACTTCGCATCTGTACAGCGTGAAAACCCAGAAATGGAACGCCGTTGCCAAGAAGTGATTGATGCTTGCTGGCGCATGGAAGACCATAACCCAATCGTATCTGTACATGACGTGGGTGCGGGCGGTATCTCAAATGCAATGCCTGAACTTGTGAACGATCACGAGTTAGGTGCAATCCTTGATCTTCGTAAAATTCCATCACTAGAAAAAGGCATGTCTCCGATGGAGATTTGGTCGAACGAAGCACAAGAGCGTTATGTATTGGCAATTCGTCCAAGCTCTTTAGAATTGTTTGAATCACTGTGTGCACGTGAACGCTGCCCATTCGCCGTACTTGGTGAAGCAACTGAAGCACGTCAATTGACAGTAAACGATCCATTGTTTGAAAACAAAGCTGTGGATATGCCAATGCAAGTTATGCTTGGCGGTACACCGCGTATGAGCCGTTCGTATGAAACAATTGAACGTAAAGGCGATGACTTCACTGCTGAAACAGTAACAGATTTAAAAGATGCGATTTACCGCGTTCTTAAAAATCCAACTGTTGCATCTAAATCGTTCTTGATCACCATTGGTGACCGTTCGATTACGGGTATGGTTGCACGTGATCAGTTCGTCGGTAAGTGGCAAGTGCCTGTAGCGGATGCTGCGGTAACGACGACGAGCCTTGTAGGTTATACAGGTGAAGCAATGGCAATGGGTGAACGTCCGCCAGTTGCGTTGTTAAATCCTGCGGCGTCTGCACGTTTGTCTGTAGCAGAATCAATTTCGAACATCATGTCTGCAAAAATCGACCAGATCAGCGACATTAAATTGTCTGCAAACTGGATGGCTGCTGCAGGTCAACAAGGTGAAGACCAAGCGCTATTCGAAGGTGTTAAAGCCATCGGTATGGAAATGTGTCCTGCACTAGGTATCGCAATTCCAGTAGGTAAAGACTCATTGTCTATGCGTACCACTTGGAATGACGAAGGTGAAGACAAATCTGTAACTTCTCCAATGTCAGGCGTGATCACAGCATTTGCACCTGTGACTGATGTTCGCAAAACACTTACACCTGAACTTAAAAACATCGAGTCTGTACTGGTACGTATCGATCTTTCTAAAGGTCAATTCCGTCTAGGCGGTTCGATCCTTGCTCAGGTTTATAAAGCAATCGGTTCTGTTACACCTGACGTAGACAGCTTCGATGACTTCAAAGCATTCTTTGCATTGGTTCAAGACTGGAACAACCGTGGTCTAATCAAGGCTTACCATGACATCGGTGATGGCGGTCTATTGGCAACTGTTGCAGAAATGATGTTCGCTTCACGCCTAGGTGCAGCACTTGAAGATCAATCTACTGCAAGCTTGTTTGCAGAAGAAATTGGTGCAGTGCTTCAAATCAGCAAAGCGGATTGGGCTGCATTAGAAGCTGAAGTTGCAGCGTCTAGCCTTAAAGATGCAATTGCAGTAGTAGGTACTGTAAACGATACAGATACTTTAACTGTGAATGGTTTGAGCTTAGACCGTGCTGAATTACAGCAAGCATGGACTGAAGTGTCTCATCAAATCCAACGTCTGCGTGACAACGTAGAAACTGCGGATCAAGAATATGCGTTGATTGCTGACAAATCACATGCAGGTTTAATTGCAAAACCAACATTTGATTTGAACGAGCCTATCGAAGCACCGTACATCAATGAACGCCGTCCAAACATGGTGATTCTGCGTGAACAAGGTGTAAACGGTCATGTAGAAATGGCTGCTGCATTTGATAAAGTCGGCTTCAACACTGTAGACGTACACATGAGCGACTTGCTTGCTGGCCGTATCAGTCTTGATGACTTTGAAGGCTTAGTGGCATGTGGCGGTTTCTCTTACGGTGACGTATTGGGCGCAGGCGGCGGTTGGGCTAAATCAGTATTGTTCAATCCTAAACTTCGTGACCAATTTGAGAAATTCTTCAACCGTGATGAAACTTTCTCTCTAGGTATTTGTAACGGCTGTCAAATGCTGTCTCAGCTTGCACCACTCATTCCGGGTGCAGAAGCTTGGCCTCGTTTCCACCGCAATACATCTGAGATGTTTGAAGCGCGTGCAGTTAACGTTCGCGTTGAAAAATCTAATTCTGTATTGTTAGATGGTATGGAAGGTTCGATTCTTCCTATCGCCGTGGCACATGGTGAAGGCCGTGTAGTTGCTAGCGCGGAAAACATTGCGGCATTGAATGCAGGTGATCAAGTGATCTTGCGTTATGTAGATAGCCAAGGTAACCCAACGCAGCATTACCCAATGAACCCGAATGGTTCGCCAGAAGCGATTTCAGGTGTAACGTCTAAAGACGGCCGTGCAACGATTATGATGCCGCACCCTGAGCGTAACTTCCGTGCAATTCAGCATTCTTGGAAACCAGAAGACTGGGATCAAGATGGTGCTTGGTTACGTATGTTCCGTAATGCACGTAAATTTATTGGTTAATCTTAGATAGATGAATCCTAGAAAAGAGCCGCCTTAGGGTGGCTTTTTTTATGGTTAAAATTTACCAAAAGATATATTAATTATTGTGAATGCTTGTTTTTACACATATAATCGCTTTCGTTTTTTAAACCACCTGCGGGTGGTTTTTTGTTGGTTTTAAATTTTTATTTCTCCCACTGAACTTGGTTTAGATTTTGCTTTTATATTTGTGGAAACATGCTAGTGTGTAATTTATGCACAATAACTATGCAAGATTAAAGACTAGCAAGATAAAAGAAAGATGGATAACTAAACGAGTTCAGTATCAACACTCATGATGAGGTGATGACATGATTATAACAGTAGCATATTCGGCAGTTGATAAGTCTGCGCTGCGTAAAAAGGGCTGGAAGATTTTTGGTGCAGTGGTGTGTTTGCAGTTGGTGTTTTTAGTTCTGGGTTATGTATTGCAGATGTAATATTTGAAATATAGAAACCGCCGTGAGGCGGTTTTTTACTTTGAGATTCTTTTTTTTGATAGAGCATGAGGAGCAATGCTTCGTAGGACAAAACCCTTTTGTAGACTGATGGGACGTCCTATCCCGCAGTCTAATGGGTGACATATATGTCGCTAGTCATTTGATTGGCTTAATCATTGAAAATATTTTCATAAAAATAGTAAAAGGTTTCAGTTCTCTTGAATTGGGCTATTTGTATACCACCTGGGTACAATTGGGAGGGTACTTGAACTAAAAAACTAAAGCTAGCAAGATCCACATTTGGATTTTGAATATCGTACTCGAAATCAGGATCATCTTTATTCGTTTCTATTAGAGAAAGTTCCTTGATTAAATGAATGAGATGATTGTTTAGGCGAGTGATAATATAAGTATATTTATCAAATTCTTGCTTAGAAATTTTCCCATGATATTTTAATAAAACAGTACGTCCAATCATTCGAGCTTGATGCTCTAAATAGGTTTGATCCAATATGCCTAGTATCTCTAAACCGAGTTCAGCGTTATTTTTATCTTGAAAAAAATGTTTTATAAAATTTTGATTATTAGTTTCTATTTCTTGAATAAAAGCTAAACGTTGTTTTTGCTCCTTTAGCGTTCGATAATGTGTATAAGCTTGAATTGAACTGCTAATAAGCGATGCAAAGGGAATGGATTTAACAGCATCTTCTAAAAAAGTATTGGCAGTATTAAATAGAATTTCATCTGCAAGGTTTTCAGCTGAGTTTAAAACTAAATCCGTTTTCGAATTTTTATTAGACATTATTCAAACCAATTTATTTTGTTGTTTTTATAGTAATAAAATAAAACGTAAATAAAAATCTAAAATTTATGAATTGAATTAATAAAACCACCCGAAGGTGGTTTTTGATTAAATAGCCAATTGAATCTGTTTTAGCACAGCCTTCAACGTATTTTCATAATCAAAAGCAGCATTGGTACTGTCTTGATAACGCCAAGCGACATACCCATCTGGACGGACTAAGACTGCGCCTGATTCATGAATTTCTGATTTAGCATTCCATGTGCCATAAACGTCACGGTATTCACGTGAACCAATTTGAATCACATCTAAATAAGGTAGATTCAAAGATTCAGCAGCAGTTTTCCAACCTTTGCCTGAAAGACCAGTGAGTAGGGTAAAGCGACCATGCCCTGTAATATCTAAAGTTGATTGCTTATCGCCTTTGGCATCAATAATCCAAGTATGTGGAACTTTAGCCCCCGGACGCGTGGTTGCTTGCAAGTAAAGCTGTTGATCTTTGGCAAAGATCTCAGGCTCAGATTCCGCAATCATGGCATTGGATGTATAGCGCTGATTCAACTCTACACCTTGGGCATTAAACTCAAAGTTTTTAATTTCTAAGGCTTGATAAAGCTTTTGACGGATTTCTGCAGCTTGTTCATCTTCTGCAAAAATACGTTGCATCATTTGAGCTTGAGTTGTGATGCCTTGGTCAAAACCAAATACCTCTTTGAGATGCTTATAGTCAAAGCGAGATTGATTGGCACGCGCCACGATTTGCTTGCCGACAGGCGCACGCTCAGTGGTATAGGACTCAAGTAGAGTAGGAGCAGCCCAACCTTTAATGGCATATGCCAATTTCCAACCGAGGTTAAAAGCATCTTGCATACAGGTATTTGAACCTAAGCCACTTGATGGTGGATGACGATGTACCGCATCACCGCCGCAGAATACACGACCTTTCGAGTATTCAGTTGCCCATGTTTGGTTCACATACCAATAAGACAGTTTTTGAATTTCGACATTTTCAACTTCAGCGCCGACAAAGGCATTTAAACGCGCACGCACTTGCTCTTCGGTGACTTGCGGTTCGCCTTTGGAAATATCAAAGCCCCAACCCATAATCCATTCATTCCAAGGTGTAATGGCACGGAGTAAGCCCATGCCCAGATCACCAAAGCTGGCTTCAGGATTGACAATCCATTGCAAAATGGCATGGCGGTTTTTCACATATTGTGAAAGATCCGCTTTGAAAGTCACGTATACCGTACCTGCACGAGCCATGATCCCTTCGAGGGGTAAATCAAGCTCTTCAAGCACTTTAGAATGCGCACCATCCATACCAATTAAATATTTGGCACGTAAGCTAAATTCAGTTTGGGTAATACGATTTAAAAAGGTTGCTGTTACACCATGCTCATCTTGCACATGAGACAAATATTCAGTATTAAAATTATAAATTGCACCACGCTCTGCTGCATTTTTAACTAACAATGCTTCCATTTTCGGCTGAATTAAATCAACCAACGGACAGGGACTGCCTTTAATATAATCGCCACGACGTTCGTCGCCCGTGCCCCAAGCACTCATACGGGCAATTTCTTCACCGACAAGACTTGTGGTGATGAGGCTTTCACCCATCTGTTCCCATGGCGTTGCAATTTCTTTGACCTGTTCTTCGATGCCTAAGTCACGCAACACTTCCATCGCACGTTGGTTGGTAATATGGGCACGCGGACTATTAGCTAACCAATTAAATTGGGTAAAAAGCTGAACCTGTATGCCGTAATTTGCCAAGGCCAAACCTAAAGTAGAACCTGCAGGCCCTGTGCCAATAATCAGAACATCGGTATCGAATTGCTGTGTCATAAAAACTCCATGTGTATGTGAAGCGAAAACTTGGAATAGTCCGCAGTCTAGGCAAATGATTTTCCGAGTAGAATGGATATTCATATAAACTATAGATCTATTGGTATTTTGACTGCATGACACGGGTGATGTAGTGAGTGTGTGGAGTGAAGCGAATGGAATTACGACATTTACGTTATTTTGTGACGGTGGCGAAAGAACAGAGTTTCACTAAGGCAGCGGAAAAACTATTTACAGCACAACCATCGCTCAGTCAGCAAATTAAAGACTTAGAGCAGGAAGTTGGGGTGCAATTATTTGAACGTTCTGCTCGCAAAGTCTTACTGACCGATGAAGGGCAGGCTTTTCTGAAATATGCAGAGCAAGCACTAGAAAATGCCAAACAAGCTGTAGCCGCAGCTCGCCACGTGGCGCAAGCCAAAAATAATCAAATACATATTGGCTTTTTAAATGTCGCAGAATTGAAAATTATGCCGAGTATTTTGGCGCAATTAAAACAGCATATTCCTGATTTGAAAATTCATTTACATAGCTTGACGTGTACAGAGCAAATTCAAAAACTAAAAAATACCGAACTGGATATTAGCTTTACTCGTTACCACTTAAGCCATGATGACTTTACCAATATTCAGGTTTTAAGTGAGCAAATTTATTTGGTTGGCGCAGCGCATCTGCATCCATCAGATCGCATCTTAAAACTTCAAGAGTTAAAAAATCACACCATTATTATGTGTGAACAAAATGCTTCTCCCGTGTTTTACGATACCTTAAATGCCTTGATTCCTTTTGATCAGCAGCAACATGATCATATGCTGTGGGTAACAAATGTCATGCAGCATTTAAATTTGATTAATATGGGCATGGGCCTGAGTTTTGTGCCCGAATATTTACTCAAATTTTTAAATGATTCGGTCAAAGTCATTCAAACAGATGTGGAATTACCGAAACTAGGTTTATATGCAACCTATCCGAATGCATCGAATAATGTTGCATTGAAAATGATTTACAGTGCTTTAAATAATGTAACTGCACAATAGCGTCTGGAATAACCAATGTTAAAACTGATTTATTATGTACCTGAGTCTCACCTAGAGTCGACTAAACTGGCTGTTTTTGAAGCTGGAGCAGGCGGTATAGGCAACTATGAACACTGCGCTTGGCAAGTGTTAGGGACGGGGCAATTTAAACCTGTAAAAGGCGCAAATCCTTTTATTGGTGAGTTGGATCAGCTGGAGTCTATCCCTGAATGGCGAGTGGAAACCATCGTGCCTGAAGAGAAGGCGAGTGAGGTCGCAAGGTCTTTAAAAGCAAGTCATCCTTATGAAGAGCCGGCATTTGAGTTTATTCAAATGGTGGATGTAAGTTTTTAATTCATAATGAAAGTTCCCTCTCCTTTTAAAGGAGAGGGTTAGGGAGAGGATTGATTTGATTATGCCCCTCATCCTCTTACGAAGAATGCTCCTCTTCCCGAAGGGAGACGGGACTTACCTAATATTTAAAGTTATGCAGTCAATTGCGGTTGTGACTATTCTTTTGAAAGCAAATTATATCTTCTGAATAAACAGCTCACGGTCAAAACGATACTGCGGGAAGAACACACCATCTTTAGCACGTTCACCTGCACCAATCACCATCACTGGGTATTGCTGAGCATTTAATCCTAAAATTTTCTTCACCAAAGGTTCATCAAAACCTTCCATCATACAACTGTCAAAACCATAGGCACGTAAAGCCAAAACTAAGTTTTCACAAGCCAATGCTGTGGTTTTGCTCGCCCAAAGTTTCGCATCTGCTTCATTAAACGCCGTCACAGGCAACTGTTTATCCAGTGTACGTGCAACTTTGAAAGCTACTTTTTTAAAGTTACCTAGTGCGTTGAAGTAACCAGTTTTATAGTTATAAGGAATGAACTTGTAATACTTCTGCACAGCTGCAGGTGCTTCAGGGAATGGAAATTCGGAAATATTACGTTTAGCCATTTCATCTACACGGTCGGTACGCGCGACACAGACAATCAATTCAGCAGCAGTTTTTGCCGCAAGTTGCCCTAAGCAAGCTTTCACCAATTGTTTTTTCTTTGCGGGATTCTGAACGACATAGAATGTCCAAGGCTGTAAATTCGATGAATTCGGTGCAAGCAAGGCGAGGTCTAAGCATTCATCTAAAACGTCGTTTGGAATGGCCTTGTCGGTAAACTTACGTACAGAACGACGGCTTTGTACAACTTTTTTAAAATTCTCGATATCGATGCCTTCAGGCGCAGGCTCGTAGTAGCGTTTCTTTTCAGGTTTAGTTTCAGTTTGTGATGCTGCAGTCATGTGGAAACATCCAGTTTTTAAATTTAGAAAATAGATTGGGGCTAAGATGAAAAAAACCACCCAAATATGAGTGGTTTTTTACGTTCCATTAAAACATTAATTGAACTGAGAGAAGTCAGGTTTGCGTTTTTGCATAAAGGCTGCAACAGCTTCCATCATTTCTGGAGAACCTACTCGATCCATGAAAATCTCAGCTTCATGGTCAATCCATGCCACGATTTCATTTACATTATGTTTCATCAATGCTTTTGATTGAACCAAAGATGCTAGCGGAAGTGCAGATAACTGTGCTGCTTTTTTCGCAGCTGTCGCATAAGCATCTTCTTCAATGCTATTGACCAAATTCGCTGAAAGCGCTGTCGCACTATCAAACTTCTGAGCAGTTAACAGTAATTCCGCCGCTTTATGGTAGCCGGCTTGTTGAACCAATAGCTTGCTCGATGCACCTTCAGGCGATAGACCAAGGCTCACAAACGGAATTTGGAATAGGGCAGTATTGTCGCTGTAGACTAGATCGCAATGAAGCAGAATCGTAACACCAATCCCAATGGCAACACCACGAACCGCAGCGATCAACGGCTTAGAAAATTGAGCAGCAGATTTTAATAAAATGAACGGTGCGCCTTCAGAAGCTGGAGCTTGCCCTTTTTGAGCAGCAGATTTCATAAAATCTTGCATGTCATTGCCCGCACTGAAGTCCGCATCTTGACCACGGAGTACAACTACACGCACTGAAGTATCTTCATCAGCTTCATCTAATGCCTTTGCAATCCACAGATATAGTTCTGTATACAGCGCGTTCTTCGCCTGAGGTCGGTTGATGGCTAAGGTCAGTACGCCATTGTCCAAATTCGCATTCAAATGTTCATGGGGTTGTTGAATACAGCTCAGTGTCATCGTACTATCCTTGCGTAAAAGTTTCGTTTTGATTTTATGCTCAACATTATGTCGCATATTTCAGCCTGTGGCACAACTGCTCAGTTCATAAAAAGTTTGATTTGATATGAAATATACATTTGATTATTTGGTTTTCATTGGGCGTTTTCAGCCGTTCCATTTAGCACATCTGCAAACCATTAAAATTGCCTTGCAACAAAGTCAATATGTGCTTTTAGCACTGGGTTCGGCGCAAAATGAACGTAATATCAAAAATCCATTTTTGGCTGTAGAACGTGAGCGAATGATCTTGTCGAATTTTTCAGAGCAAGATCAGAAGCGAATCAAGTTTGTGCATGTGATTGATGTATATAACGATGAAAAATGGCAAAAGCTAGTCAAATCTTTGGTAAATGATGTAGTTGAAACGAATGCAAAAGTCGGTTTGATCGGGCATTTTAAAGATGATTCTTCTTATTATTTAAAATTTTTCCCAGAATGGGAAATGGTTGAGTTGGAGAGTCTAGAGGGGGCCATTTCTGCGACACCGGTACGCGAGGCGTATTATCGCGGTGAAATTCAGCATAATGCTTTTCCTCAAGGTACCGTCGAATTTTTGCAAAAATTTCAACAGACAGACATTTATAAACAACTTCAACACAAATTTATGACTCAGGATAAAACAAATCTGCTATAAAAAAACGCTAAAATTTCTAGCACTACAATGGAGCAAAAAATAAACATTGTAGTGATTTTAGGTTGTGTTTTATTCAGGAGAAAAACATGAATTTGCGTCACGGAACCTTAGCAAAATATATGGGAGCCTTCGCTTTATGCTGCGTATTGCCCCTACATGCTGCTGAGTGGACGCTAACGCCTAATAGTCAGGTCACTTTTGGTATTAAATCTGTGGGGCTGTCGATTGTTGAAGGGCGCTTTAATAAGGTTCAGTCGAACCTTAAGTTTGATCCTGAAATTCCACATAAAGGTTCAGCTCATTTGGTGTTAGATGTAGATAGCATCAGTTTTAGTAACCCAAGCTTAAAGGGATTAATCTTGGGAAGTGAATATTTTGATGCCGCTGAATTTAAGCAAGTGAAGTTTGTCAGTAAACAAATCGAACCCGTGGCTTATGCGAAATATATGATTCGAGGGGATCTGACCATTCGTGGTATCACTAAACCTGTGATCTTCGATACTACACTTACCCCTAGTCCGCAAAATCCAAAAGTGTTGGATGTTCAATCTTTAGCAACCATTAAGCGTAGTGATTTTGGTATGCGTAAAGCACTCGGTGGAGTTGGTGAGCAAGTACTGATTCAGCTCAAAGGCCAATGGCGGCTTGAATAACCGCAGTCTTACAGGGTTTAACACATATGATCTTTGGCATGTTGCAGCACAACAGCAGTCAATTTTTGTAATTGAACAGATTGTTGGTTCCAATGATGCCAATACAAAGCTAGATCAATACTGAGTTCTGTTGAAAGCTCTATCAATTTTCCCGCTGCTAATAAGTCTTTACTTTGATAGTCGGGTAACCATCCATAGCCCAAGCCCATCGTAATGGCATCAAAAAATGCCGTTGAAGAGGGAATGAAATGATGTGGATATTGTGAAGGGTTGAGTCCGAAATTCTTCTGAATCGATTGTGTATGTAAGTCATCTTTCTCATTAAAAATCAGTGCAGGCGCAGCCCTTAACGCATTTCGCGTCACACCTTGACCGAACCATCTTTGGATAAAATCAGGGGTTGCTACAAAGCGATAATGCATTTCTCCCAGATATTCTGCGACGCAGCCCTTCATGGCTTCCGATTCTGTTGTGACACAGGCATTGACCAAACCGGCTTCTAATAAATGATGTGTTTGTGACTGATCATCGACCTGAAAATGAATCACGATTTTTTCTTCAATTAAGAGATCTTTGAGTAGCGGAAGCAACCATGTCGCAAGTGAGTCAGCATTGGTCGCAATATTGACTTGATAGAAAGCATTCGCTGTTTGTCCTGTTAGATTTTGCAGAAAATTATGTTCTAGTAACTTACTGTGTTGTAAATAATGCAATAAAGATTGGCCTGCGAGTGTTGGGCGGCAGGGTCGTTCACGTACAATGAGTACATGACCTAATTTCTTTTCTAAAGTTTGCAGCCTGAGCGTGACCGCAGATGCCGTAATGTTTAAACGCAGTGCCGCTTGTTCAAAGCTTCCTGTTTCAGCAACCGCAAGAAAAGCTTCACTATGTTTGCTTTGTAACATGAGTCACCTATGAGCATTAGAAATTTTATAAACTAAGAAAAACTTAGTTATATTGATATTTATTTATAAATACTTATTTTTAGCAATAAGCTTAGATAATAGCAACATTCATTTAAAGCTTTGAAAGTGTAGTTAAAAATGTTGCACAGTTATATGCAAGGGCTCGCAATTGGATTTAGCCTAATTATCGCGATTGGTGCGCAAAATGCGTTTATTCTCAAGCAAGGGTTAAAAAAGCAGTATGTCTTTTGGCTTTGTGCTATTTGCGCTGCTTCTGATTCGATACTCATCTTATTGGGTGTACTCGGATTCTCCCAATTGGTTGAAAGTCATCCGGAAATTGTGAGTGTTGCGAAATATTTGGGCGCAACGTTTTTAGTTGTCTATGGGGCACAGCATTTTCTGCAAGCCTTTAAAACTTCGAGCAGTTTAGCGCCCAGTGAGAAGAATGAAACTAAATTATTGAAGTTGGTACTGATTTGCTTGGCTTTAACGTGGTTAAATCCACATGTGTATCTCGATACGGTTGTGCTGATTGGGTCTATTTCAACGAAGTTTGAATCGACAGCCGTATATTTTGCGATTGGGGCAATTACAGCTTCATGGGTGTTTTTCTTTGTCCTCGGATTTGGTGCGCGCTATTTATTACCGCTCTTCCAAAGTGCAAAGGCATGGAAAGTTTTAGACTTTATTATTGGCGTTGTGATGTGGGGAATTGCAATTTCATTATTGCTCTAGTTATATGTCCTCATTAAATTTGAGCCCATTCCTATAGGAGCGGGCTCAAATCATTAATTTTATGCAGCTTGTAATGCTTTTAAATCTTCTAAGACTTGTTCTGCATGGCCTGCAGCTTTGACTTTACGATATTCTTTTACCAGCTTGCCATGATGGAAAATAAAGGTTGAGCGTTCGATGCCCATAACCTTTTTGCCATACATATTTTTTTCTTTAATCACATCGAAATGCTGACATAGCACTTCTTCTTTATCACTGATTAAATCAATGCTTAGATTTTGCTTTTCAGTGAAGTTTTGATGGGCTTTAACCGAGTCGCGAGAAATGCCGTAGATTGGTGTATTAAGCGCATCAAACTGATCTTTTAAGCATGAAAACCCAATGGCTTGCGTCGTACATCCTGGTGTTGAATCTTTAGGGTAGAAGTAGATGATCAGCCAGTCATTGTTTAGTTCTGCAAGGTTGACTTCACCTGAGGTGGTTGGGAAGGTTTGATTTGGTAAGCTAATTTCAGTCATGAAGATTTCCTTTTTCATGTCTTATCCCTAAATGGGCTTAAACAAAGTATGTGAAATATGACCATCATACAGAATTTACTTTGAACTTAAAGCAATAAAAAAGCCTGCATTTGCAGGCTTTTTTAAGACGAAAATTATTTTTTCGCTTGAGCAGATTTCATTGCTTCTTCAGTTAAATTTTTTAATTTACCTGTTAACTGAGGACCGAAACATGCTTGAAGGTCTTTATTTTGTTTTTGAACAAAAGCGAGTGTTGCAGGGCTTTTCTTCTGGTTGATTGTGCTTTGGATTTCCCATTTTTGAGCATTGGTTAAACGACCATCTGCTTCAACAGCACAAGTACAGTATTTGCTAACTTCAGCGGCAGTTAGTTTTTTACCTTTGCCAGTTTCTTCTTTACAAACATTAATTAACGAAGATTTTACGTTAGTGCTCTTATATGCTTGTTGAAGCTTGTCGTTGTCAGCGTGTGCAACTGAAGCAAACAATGCAGCTGCAGAGAAAGCAGCAGAAAGAATAATGTTTGATTTTAAATTTTTCATAAACCCTACCTTGTTATTTCGGTATGTAACGTGTCGGATCTTCAACACCTGCGTCAACGAAACCTTGTTTACGAAGACGGCAGCTATCGCATTTACCGCAAGCACGACCTTGGTCATCTGCTTGATAGCAAGACACCGTTTGACTGTAGTCTACGCCATGTTCTATACCTAAGCGAATGATATTTGCTTTGGATAAATGTAACAGAGGTGTTTCAAATTTAAGTGGTTTTCCTTCAACGCCAACTTTAGTTGCAAGGCGAGCCATGTTGGCAAAGGCTTCGATAAACTCTGGACGGCAGTCTGGATAGCCTGAGTAATCAACCGCATTAATACCAATGACAATTGCTTCTGCACCAAAAACTTCCGCCGCAGCTAAAGCATATGACAAGAAAATCGTGTTACGCGCTGGTACATAAGTTACAGGAATACCGGCTTGTTCATGATCAGGAACTTCAATGCTATGGTCCGTTAACGCAGAGCCACCTAAGTTACCTAAATCGATATTAATGACACGATGTTCTACACCAGCCTGCTTAGTTAACTCACGAGCAGCATCCAGTTCTGTTGTAGAACGTTGACCATACATAAAACTTAAGGCGATACATTCATAACGTGCTTGAGCCCAAGCTAAACAAGTGGTTGAGTCTAAGCCGCCAGACAATAAAACTATGGCACGAGGGCGCATATGCATTACTCCAAATAATTCTTTAAAACTTAACGACCAGTTTCATCGTTCCAAAGCAATTTATGTAATTGCAATTGGAAGCGAACAGGGAGATGGTCTTCTAAAATCCATTGTGCTAAATCACGTGCAAGCTGAGGCAAACGAGCAGCACCTTTTTCAACGGCAAAGGCCGGAGAGAACCAAATGGTGCTGACTTTTTCGTTTAGCTTATAGCGCTCAACTTGCTGTTTTGACCATTCATAGTCTTCACGATTACAAATCACAAATTTGATCTGATCATGTGGCGTTAAATGGTCGAAGTTGCTAAGCAAGTTTCGTGCAACTTCACCCGATGTCGGGGTTTTTAAATCCATAACCTTTGAAACACGTGGGTCAACTTTAGACACATCTAAAGCACCACTGGTTTCTAAAGAGACTTCGCAGCCTAAATCGGCCAGACGAGTCATGAGGGGAAGGGCGTTCGGTTGAGCAAGCGGCTCACCACCCGTCACGCAAATATAAGGAGTTTTAAAATCTAAAGTGGTTTGAATAATTTCTTCTAATGATTGGCGTTCACCGCCTTCAAACGAATAGGTTGTATCACAATAAGTGCAACGTAAAGGACAGCCTGTTAAGCGGATAAAGACCGTAGGCAAACCTGCGGTATTGGCTTCACCTTGCAATGAATAAAAAATCTCCGTAATACGTAAACCCGCAGACGGATCAGAAACAGGAATAGCGGAAGATCGAAGGGTACTCATAACAAAATTAACCAGATATAAAAAAACAAAAAATCTCTACGATCATTGCTAACCGTAGAGACGAGGAGCGATAGAGGCTCCACGGAACACGAATGCTCCGCTGAAATAAAGACTTAGTCTTCGCGTAATAAGTCGTTCAAGCTTGTTTTCGCACGAGTTTTCGCGTCAACTTTTTTCACGATTACTGCAGCATATAGGCTGTATTTACCGCATTTAGAAGGCAGGCTGCCAGAAACCACAACAGAACCAGCAGGAACACGGCCGTAATGGATTTCGCCAGTTTCACGGTCATAAATCTTAGTTGATTGACCAATGAATACGCCCATTGAAATCACAGAACCTTCTTCTACGATCACACCTTCAACGATTTCAGAACGCGCGCCGATAAAGCAGTTGTCTTCAATGATTGTTGGGTTTGCTTGAAGTGGTTCAAGAACGCCACCAATACCAACGCCACCAGATAAGTGAACGTTTTTACCAATTTGAGCACATGAACCAACAGTTGCCCATGTATCAACCATTGTACCTTCGTCAACATATGCACCAATATTGACATATGAAGGCATCAATACAACATTTTTTGCTTGGAAAGAACCTTTACGTGCTACAGCAGGTGGTACTACACGTACACCAGCAGCTTTAAATTGTTCTTCAGTCCAGTCAGAGAACTTAGTATCTACTTTGTCATAGAAGCGTAAGTCACAAGCTTCCATTGGTTTGTTGTCGTTCAATTTGAATGAAAGCAAAACGGCTTTTTTCACCCATTGATGAACAATCCATTCACCATCAATTTTTTCAGCAACACGTAATGTACCGTTGTCTAGGCCAGCGATCACTTCTTCTACTGCTGCACGTACTTCAGCAGGACAGTCAGCTGCAGTGAAATTAGCACGGTCTTCAAACGCTTGTTCAATGATTGTTGAAAGCTGAGACATGTTCTTCCATCCAGAAAAAAATTTTCCAAGATTTTACACTAAATCGAGTTAAAAATAGATGGTAAATCGGCCTAGGATCGGAATTAATTATTAAGCAAGCGCTAAAAGCAAGAAACTAAGGGTGATGGATGTAGCACTTTCATAAAATTTGTATAAAAAATACGCAAAATATACAGAATTGTTCTCAAGCATCATTATTATGTTTAAAAAATCAAACAAAAACTCTTTATTAATCAATATTAAAATCTAAATGTATCAAAAGTTAACAAAAAATCAGTAAATTTGCATAAATGTTGAGCTGTGTTTCCTTTTAACATGTGCCATATAACAAGACTGTAGAAATCTGAATAACAGTTTATTTTGAGGAGAAACACATGAAATCATTACGTTTATTAACAGTAGCTGCTCTACTTACTGCTGCAGGTACTGCAATGGCAGATACCTCTGTAGTTCATGATGGCTATGCATTTGATCAAAACCAACTTATCCCAACTGGCGCTCGTCTAGAAGTGGGTACGACTGGTTATGGTGGTGCGTTACTTTGGACTGCGAACCCATACGTCGGCCTTGCATTAGGTTATAACGGTGGTGATATTTCGTGGACAGATGATGTCTCTATTGATGGTACAAAGTACGATCTAGATATGGAAAATAGCACTGCGTATTTGAATGCTGAGATTCGTCCTTGGGGAGCAAGTGCAAATCCATGGGCACAAGGTTTATACGTTGCAGCAGGGGTGGGTTATATTGATAACGAATATGATCTAACTAAACGTTCTAAAGATGGCACAATTAAAATCAATGGTACAAATTATTCGTATAACGGATCTGTTAACGGAAACATGTCTTACGAAAATGATATTGCACCGTATGTAGGTTTGGGTTTTGCGCCTAAATTAAATAAAAACTGGGGTGTCTTTGGTGAAGTGGGTGCTTACTACACAGGTAATCCAGCAGTTGACTTAGATAAATCTGGTACATTTGTTAATGCTGCTGGTGGTAATGCATCTGCAGATTTACGAGCAGAAGAGCAAAAAATCCGTGAAGATGATAAATATCAATGGCTTCCAGTAGGTAAAGTAGGTGTGAGCTACCATTGGTAAGTTCTTACTGAAATAAAAAAACGAGCTTCGGCTCGTTTTTTTTTATTAGAAAGCGTTTAAAATCTGTGACCAAATTTCAGACCATAGATCATGGCATCATTGTCTGAGAGACTTGCAAGACCTGAAATATGAGATGTTTCAGTATTCGATGGTTTTGAGAGTTTCAAATAATACAAGCCAGTTGCTAGAAAATTGTTCGGGTTAAATTTATGCATCATACCTAAACCTAAACCTCGATAGCCATCACTTGGGTTTAAGGTAGACGCCGCATTTCCTGTCCCGTTGTCCCAAATAAACTCTGCAGCAGCGAGCCAACTCGGATTCAATTGATGTGCGATCCCTAACTTTCCTGACCATTGATCTTTCTGATATTCCACCAATTGGATATCAGCTAAATCACGGTATTGTGGATCGAGTGCTGCGTATTGAAGCACGGCATTAAACTGCGGTGGCTGAATGTTGAAATCTTTCCAATTAATCCAACGAACTGTGCCATATACAGCATTATGTGAGCTAACAGCTGTTTGAAATTCAAAATTAACGCTTTGTGGCGTTTGAATGGAGGTATGGGTGTCTGGTACTAATTGAAAAGGACCATTTGAATATAAAGTTGATTCAGAGGTCGTATTTTCATGTTTGATTTTTGAACGATAGGTTAGGCTAGTTTTAATAGCATATTCAGGGATTTGATAGCTTAAACCGAGCAGCCAACCAAGCGCTTCATCTTGTTTAAAATCGGCATGGTAGCCATTGAGAGCAGCATATTGTTGCCCAGATATTTTTAAATCAGCCTTAAATGTTTGTAGGCTTAAACCGCTATAAATATTCCAATTTTTATTGGGTTGATAGCCTACCAGTCCAGTTAGGTTATGCGTTCTAAAGTTAATATCGGCGCTTTCAATATCGATATTTGAGCTATCTGGTAAGCGAGGACTATATTGATAACTGATATCAGTATGAAAAGGTTGCTCATAAATTACTCCCGCAGAAATATTTTCATGTGGTTGAATTTTAAGTGCAAATTTCCCAGAAAATTGTTGATGAGCGAGATTCCCTGTAGAAAAATCAGTGATGCCCAATTCACTAATTAAGCCTTGATTCTGAACTTTGCCGTCAACTTGAGCATCGACATAAGCGAAACTGGCTTCAGTATAATTTCCGTGTTCAAGAAAGGCCGAGATCGATTGATCTGAGTTTTCTATTCCTGCTGCATACATGATCTGTATGGGGCAGACGATACCGACTGCCACTGCGACGAATTGATTTTTCATAAATATGGGTCGGAAGTAATAAGGTTTTAATTTTTATTGTGTTGGATGTATTTTAATCGAAATTAAAAATAAAGCCAAGAAAACTTAGATAAAATATGTGTTTACCAAAAAAAGAGGACAGTAGGTGTCCTCTTTAATTCGTCAATTGGCCTATCATTCTTCTGGGTAAGCCACTTTTTTCAACGCTTTGATGTCGGCATCTGGTGAGCATAAAGAAATAAACTCGTAGCCATAACCGCGTAGCAAATGTCCTTTGCGAACAGCAATCCAAGTGGTATTAACGCCAAAAATATCGGTAGGAATCTGTTTTAAACGGTAGTCACGTTCTGGGTCGTATGCTACATCGTTGACAATACCAACCCCCATATTCAGTTCAACATAGGTTTTAATAACGTCTGCATCAAGTGCGGACATCACGATATCTACATTAAAGCCTGAATCTTCAAAAGCTTTATCAATTTTAGAACGACCCGTAAAACCACCGTGGTAAGTAATAATTGGATAGTTCGACAAATCTTCAATGGTGATATTTGATTTTTGGGTGAGTGGGTGCTCTTGTGGTGTGATGATACTGTGTTGCCAGTTATAGTAAGGCACACTTGCAAGGTTATCTTCGGTGGTTAACGATTCGGTTGCGATCCCAATATCCGCTTCACCTTGAAGGAGCATTTCTGTAATTTCAACAGGGCTTGCTTGTTGCAAAATTAGATGAACTTTTGGAAATTCTTTTTTAAATTGGTTCACAATCGGCGGCAAGACATAACGCGCTTGCGTATGTGTGGTCGCAATAGTCAATGTCCCTTCATCCACTTTGTTAAAGTCATCTGCTAGACGTTTAATATTGTCTGCATCCACGAGCATGCGTTCAACGATTCCCAATAAAGACTGGCCTGGTTCGGTTAAACCGAGTAGACGTTTACCTTTACGAATAAATAGCTGTACACCAAGTTCATCTTCTAGATCTTTGATGTGTTTACTCACGCCAGACTGCGAGGTGTAAAGTGCAGCAGACGCTTCTGTTAAATTAAAATTCTGACGTACGGTTTCTCGAATAATTCTTAATTGTTGGAAATTCATAATTTTATTTTACCTTAAAAGCAAGTGGGGCTTGTAAAGGCCCCCAACTTTTTGTTTTATGCAACTTGGTTTTCAAATAAATGCAAGTTCGTTGCACTTAACCATACTGTTTGATTTGGGCGGAATTGATGTGCTTTCGCTTCATCTGCCGTTAATGAAATTTCAATCAGATTGCCCTGACGGTCATGCAATTCAGCAATCACTTTACCTGCAATCCAAAGCTCACGTACAAAAGTTGCTTGGATAGCATTTTCTTGCGGCTGTGCATGAATGCGTAGTTCATCCGGACGAGCGAAGGCAATGACATTTCCTTGCGGCGCATTGGCATTTTGTGGCAACAAAATTCGGTCTTCACCAATTTGAATGAGGCCATTGCTATTTTGACCTTCAAAACGGTTGGCTTGACCTAAAAAGTCAAATACAAACGGTGTTGCAGGTTTTTCATAAACTTCACGTGGCGAGCCAATCTGTTCTACGTTGCCTTTGTTCATCACAATGATTTGATCGGCCACTTCAAGTGCTTCTTCTTGGTCATGGGTCACGAAAATAGAGGTGATGTGGAGTTCGTCATGCAAGGTACGTAACCAGCGGCGTAATTCTTTACGAACTTTGGCATCCAATGCACCAAAAGGTTCATCCAGTAATAACACACGCGGCTCAACCGCTAAAGCACGTGCTAAGGCAATACGTTGGCGTTGACCACCTGAAAGTTGTGCAGGGTAACGGTCAGCCAAGAAACCAAGTTGAACAAGATCAAGTAAACGAGTAACCCGTTTTTTGATTTCAGCTTCATTTGGACGCGTTGCACGTGGGCGTACGCGTAAACCAAAAGCAATGTTGTCAAATACGGTCATATGACGGAATAGTGCATAATGTTGGAATACAAAACCAACTTCACGTTCACGGACATGAACTTTAGTGGCATCTTCACCTTCTAGAATGACTTGACCGCTATCGGCAGATTCAAGTCCTGCAATGATACGGAGCAGGGTGGTTTTACCACAGCCTGATGGGCCAAGCAACGCAACAAGCTGGCCATCAGGGAAATCTAAAGAGATATTTTTAAGTGCATGGAATGCACCAAAGTGTTTTTCAATATTTTTTACTTGAATACTCATGAGGTCATTCCTTAAGAAACTTGTGAATCTTCTTTACGCTTGTCTTGTCGTTCCTGACGTAGTTCAACCCATGTTTTTAAAATCAGGGTCACAATCGCCAAGAGCGCTAATAGTGAAGACACAGCAAAAGCAGCACTAAAGGTATATTCGTTATAAAGGATTTCTACGTGTAGCGGTAAGGTGTTGGTTTCGCCACGAATGTGACCTGAAACTACAGAAACAGCACCAAACTCACCCATTGCACGTGCATTACATAGAATCACGCCGTAGATTAAGCCCCATTTGATATTTGGAAGTGTCACTTTCCAGAAAGTCTGCCAGCCTGAAGCACCCAATACGATAGCTGCTTCTTCTTCCTCTGTCCCTTGAGCTTCCATTAATGGAATCAACTCACGTGCCACAAAAGGAACGGTAATAAACACAGTAGCAAGGACAATGGCTGGAACGGCATATAAAATTTTGATGTCGTTATCCATCAGCCAGCCGCCTAACCAACCTTGAGTACCAAAAATCAATACCAACATTAAGCCAGCAATAACTGGAGAGACTGAAAATGGCATATCAATAATCGTGGTTAAAATAGATTTACCACGGAAATTAAACTTGGCAACACACCATGCCGCTGCTACACCAAAGACCACGTTTAACGGTACGGCAATCACAGCTGTTAATAATGTCAGTTTCACTGCAGATAATGTGTCTGGATGAACAAGTGCTTGGAAGTAAACGCCAACACCTTGTTTAAAGGCCTCAACGAAGACCAAAACCAATGGCAGAATCAGGCAGCTTAAGAAGAAAATTAAAGCAATGATGATCAGGGTATAACGAACCCATGTTGGTTCACGCGTTGCATCACGCGACTGTAATTTTTCCGCAAGCGCATTACTATTCGTATTCATCGTGCAGTTCTCCCTGTACGGCGACTTGCCCATGCTTGAACCAAGTTAATTAAGAATAAAATAGCAAAAGAAATCACCAGCATCACAACTGCAATCGTGGTCGCACCTGCATAATCATATTCTTCAAGGCGAGAGATAATCATCAATGGGGCAATTTCAGTCTTGAAGGGTTGGTTACCTGCGATAAAAATCACCGATCCATATTCACCCACACCACGAGCAAAGGCCAAAGCAAAACCTGTTAACAGCGCAGGAAATAGAATAGGTAAGATCACTTTGGTCACGATCTGAAAGCGATTTGCACCCAGTGCAGAAGCTGCTTCTTCAAGTTCAGTTTCTAGGTCGCTCAGTACAGGCTGTACAGTGCGAACCACAAAAGGAATACCAATAAAGATGAGGGCCAAGGTAATACCGATCGGGGTATATGCGACTTTAATGCCAATGGGTTCAAGGTACTGACCGATCCAACCAGTCGGTGCATATAACGAAGTCAGTGCAATACCAGCAACGGCAGTTGGCAATGCAAAAGGTAAATCAACCAATGCATCGATAATACGTTTACCCGGGAAGGTATAGCGAACCAAACACCATGCTAAGAGCAAACCAAAAACCACATTGACTAACGCAGCAATAATGGCGGCACTAAAACTCAGTTGTAACGATTTTAAAATACGTTCTGAGCTTAAAATCTCCCATAGTCCGTCCCAACCGATACCTAAAGATTTAATAAATACGGCCGAAAGGGGAATGAGCACAATTAAGGATAAATACGCTAGGGTAAAGCCTAGAGAAAGACCAAATCCTGGCAGCACTCGGGATCGCTGCGACATGATGACTCCTCAAAATGAGAAAAGCTGACTTAAAAGGTCAGCAAAATTGAATAAATGATTTTGCGACAAGCTTAATGCTCAGTACTTAAAAAGCAAATTGAAATAAATACTTGTTTTCATCAGTAAAGTTGATATGTTTCATGTGGTTTTCTGAAATTAAGTAATTGAAAATTTCAGGAAACGGTCCAAAACCTGATGCAACATTAATGTGTCCTACAGCGCCCATATTCACAGGGTAGAGCTTCCAAGCACCTGCAAGTTGTTTTGCATCTTCAAAGCCAAGCCAAGGATCATTTTCACTAATCAACATCGTTGTCGGCACACGAATAGTTAGCTGATGAAAAAATGCTTTGTAATCCGTTGTACTGTCGCGTGCAAAGCCGTTTTCTCCAAAGCGTGCTGGATTGGCTGGCGCAACCAAAACTAAATTTTTGATTTTTTTATTCAGTTCAGGATGCAAGGCCAATGCTGCCACCGTGGTTAAACAACCAAAGCTATGCGCCACAATTTGAATTTCACCCTGTATAGGTCGTACGGTTTGAACGAATTGTTTAATCCAGTCTTTGAGTACAGGATGATTCCAATCTTTTTGCTGAACACGAGAGCTAGACATGAGCTGACGTTGTAACCAAGATTGCCAATGTGCGTGTTCACTACCGCCTACACCCGGGACAATTACTGTATGTGTCATGTCAAGTTCTCCTGATTCAGTCAATGACTGGACTTATTTTCCGTTGTTGGCTTTAACGATTTGGTCAAACACGCCGCCATTTTCAAAGTGTGCTTTTTGAACTTTATCCCAACCACCAAATTCTTTATCAATGGTTACGAGTTTAAGTGGCTTAAAGACTGACGCGTATTGTGCAAGTGTTGTGGCGTTACGTGGACGGTAAAAATTTTGAGCTGCGATTTGCTGACCACGTGGTGAATAAAGGAAGTTTAAATAACCTTTGGCTAAATAAAGATTGCCTTTTTTCTCCGCATTTTTTTCAAGAACAGCAACAGGTGGCTCAGCTAAAATTGAAAGTGAAGGGGTTACAATTTCAAACTTACCCGGTTGTTCACGAATCGCTAAATGTGCTTCATTTTCCCAAGCTAGTAATACATCACCAATACCACGTTCAGCAAAGGTCGTAGTCGAACCACGTGCGCCTGAATCGAGTACTTTGGTGTTTTTATAAATCTTACGGACAAATTCTTGAGCCGTTGTATCATTACCACCCGTTTGATGTTTTGCCCAAGCCCATGCTGCTAAATAGTTCCAACGCGCACCGCCTGAAGTTTTCGGGTTTGGGGTAATAATACCTACGCCTGGTTTAACCAGATCGCCCCAATCTTTAATCGCTTTAGGGTTGCCTTTACGGACTAAGAACACAATGGTTGAGGTATATGGCGTTGAGTTTTGTGGAAGTTTCTTTTGCCAATCTGCAGGTAAAAGTTTGGCTTTTTCTGCAATCACATCAATATCCGCTGCCAGTGCTAAAGTCACCACATCGGCATCTAAACCATCAATGACGGCACGTGCTTGTTTACCTGAACCACCGTGAGATTGTTTAAAATTAATTTTTTGACCTGTACGGCTTTCCCAATATTTACTGAAGTCTTTATTCACACTTTCATAGAGTTCACGCGTTGGGTCGTAAGATACGTTTAAAAAGTCTTTTGCAGCTGCACCAAAAGAAATCGTCGAGATGACGGCAGCAAGAACACCCAATTTTAATTTTGCGGAAATACTCATGTGAACCTCAATAATTTTTACTTTGTCTGTAACATGGGGGAAGAATAGCGCCAATCTTTATGCATAAAAAATAATTAAAAACGAATTTTATATGAATAAAAAAGATAACAAATGTGTCTACGAAAAAAAAGCATCGACCTTATGCGAAAGGAAGATGCTTTTCTGTATTTAAAGCATTATTTGGAATTATTGGTCTTCACGATTTGATCAAAGACGCCACCATTTTCAAAATGTTTTTTCTGTACTTTGCTCCAACCACCAAACTCTTTATCAATAGTCACTAATTTTAAAGGTTTAAAAACATTTTTATATTTTGCCAGTACCGCAGCATTACGTGGACGATAATAGTTCTGTGCTGCAATGGTTTGACCTGCAGGTGAGTACAGATAATTTAAATATGCTTTGGCTAAATTTTCATTGCCATCCTTCTTGGCATTTTTTTCTACAATCGCAACAGGTGGCTCGGCCAAGATAGAAAGTGAAGGGGTCACAATCTCAAACTTACCCGGCTGTTCACGAACTGCCAGATGTGCTTCATTTTCCCAAGCCAATAACACGTCACCAATACCACGTTCAGCGAATGTAGTTGTTGCACCACGTGCGCCTGAGTCGAGGACTTTGGTTTGCTTATAGATTTGGCGGACAAATTCTTGGGCTTTTGTATCGTTGCCACCTGCTTGATGTTTGGCCCAAGCCCACGCTGCTAGATAGTTCCAACGCGCACCACCGGATGTTTTTGGGTTCGGGGTAATAATGTCGACACCTGGTTTAATTAAATCGCCCCAGTCTTTGATGCCTTTCGGGTTGCCTTTATGCACTAAGAACACAATAGTCGATGTATATGGCGTTGAGTTTTGTGGGAATTTTTTTTGCCAGTCTTTTGCAACTAAACCACGTGCAGCAATTTCATCAATATCTGCAGCCAAGGCCAAAGTGACGACATCGGCATCTAGACCATCAATAACTGCACGAGCCTGTTTACCTGATCCACCATGGGATTGTTTAAAGTTAATGTCTTGGCCTGTGGTTTTTTTCCAGTAAACGCTAAAGTCTTTATTGAAGTTGTCATACAATTCACGGGTTGGATCATATGACACATTTAAGAAATCTTTGGCAGATGCACTGAATGCTGTGGCAGAAATGAATGCAGCCAAAACCCCAAGTTTTAATTTAGATAGATTCATGTTGTCCTCAATTTTTATACATGTTTTGTTGGATGAGGCAAGAATATCTGTAGTTTTTATGCAGAAAAAATAATTAAAAAAGAATTTAATATGAACAAAAAAGAAATATATGCTGAACGATTATTTTTTAAAATAAAGTGATGTAATTGGGATGACGACGTATGCAGTGTTTTAAAAATGCGCAGCAAATAGAACAAGTTGATTTACTTGATCGCGCCTTTCACTATGGCGATGGCTGTTTTAGCACGGCACGTATTCGCCAAGGACAAATAGAACTATTAGCTTTGCATATTGCACGATTAAAACTGAGTAATGAGCGATTAAAGCTAAATGCAGATTTAAGCCTTATTGAAGACACTCTAAAATTGTTACGTAAACAAGATGTCGTCAATGGCACTTTAAAAATTGTGTTGAGTCGTGGTATCGGTCAGCGTGGCTATAGTTTACCTGAGCATCCAGCAGATGTTTGGGTGTTTTATTACCCCAAAGCTGTTACGGATTTTGAGTACGAAACTGTCGAAAGTGGTGTATTACATCAAGCCATTGGGTTAACCATGCCAAGTTTGGTGGGCTTGAAGTCCTTAAATCGATTAGAACAAGTCATGCTCAAAGCAGAGTTGGATCAAACCCCATGGGGGGAAGCTTTGGTGACGGATGTGCAAGGTACAGTTGTCGAAGGTGTGAGCAGTAATTGTTTTATTCGTACAAATGAAGGATGGATTACGCCCGAACTTCGTTATAATGGCGTGCATGGTGTCATGCGTGCAGAAATTTTAAAACGGATGCAGCAGCATCAGATTGCATGTACTCAACGTCACGTCAATATGGATGAAATTCCGCATTTTCAGAGTGTTTTTTTCTGCAATGCTTTAAGTCCCATGAAAATTGCATCAACTCTGAATGGAGTTGAGTTAGATGTTCAAGCTTGTATTGAACTTTTCCGAACACTTCAATTAAGTCAGATTCGTTAATATGTCCACCGCGTCTAAAAAAACAAATAAGAAAAAATCTGCCAAAGCAGGTTTTCCATTTAAAGCATGTTTGGTTGTGCTACTTGGCATCGTTGTACTTGTGGCGATCTTACTGTGGTCGAGTTTATTTAAAGCCTATCCCGTGGAAGGCAAAAAGCAGATGTTGGCGATTGGTGCAGGGGATACCTATTCAGGATTTATTGACCGACTGGCCAAAGAGAAACAAATTAATTTTCCTATTATTTTGAAGTTGTACCAAAAGTTCATGATCAATGACACCCTGAAAGCGGGTGTATATGAAATCCATGAAGGCATGAGCGTACGTGAAGTTATGAAACTGATTTCTAACTCTGAAAATGCGCAAATGAATCGAATTTTAGTGATCGAAGGGACAACATTTAAGCAACTGATAGATGCTTTAAAAAATGACCCTTTGGTGACACATGACATCAGTCATTTACCGTATGCACAAATCTTAAAAGAGCTCGGTATTCCGTATTCACACCCTGAAGGCTTATTTGCACCGAATACGTATTTCTTTGCAAAAGGCGAGTCTGATCGAAAAATTTTGAAGGATTTGTATAACCGACAAATCAAAGCCTTAGATCAGGCTTGGACTAATCGAGCTCAAAATTTACCGTATAAAGATAAATATGAAGCCTTAATTATGGCGTCGATTATTGAAAAAGAAACCAGTCTTGATCGTGAGTTGGAGCAAGTATCAGGGGTGTTTGTCCGTCGTTTACAACAAGGCATGCGTTTACAAACGGACCCTACGGTTATTTATGGCATGGGCGATAAATACCAAGGCAATATCACTCGCCAAGATCTACGTACACCTACAGCATATAATACGTATACGATCAATGGCTTACCGCCTACACCGATTGCTTTGCCGAGTCAAAAAGCAATTGAAGCCGCGATGCATCCAGATGCGTCAAATAACATCTATTTCGTGGCGACAGGTAACGGTGGTCATAAATTTAGCAGTAATTTGCAAGACCATAACCGCGCGGTACAAGAATATTTATCTGTAATTCGTGCGAAAAATTGAGGAGTGAGCATGTTTATTAGTTTTGAAGGCACGGAAGGTGTGGGTAAAACCACGTTGATTCGTAAACTACATGAGCATTTCCAACACTTAGCAAAAGATGTGGTATTAACCCGTGAGCCGGGTGGTACACCTATGGCAGAGCAAATTCGCTCATTGTTGCTTTCGGTGAACCACGAAGAAACCATGAGTAATGATACTGAATTATTACTCATGTATGCGGCACGTGCGCAGCACTTAGAAGCCGTGATTCTGCCAGCGTTGGCTGCAGATAAAATCGTTTTATGTGACCGTTTTACAGATTCGAGTTTTGCATATCAGTGTGCAGGTCGTGGTTTGGACCGAGAAAAACTCAAAGTTTTAAATGACGGTTTTGTGGCGCGTATGCCAGATATTACCTTTTGGTTAGATGCACCGATTGAAACGGGGATGTTACGTGCACGTGAACGTGGTGCTTTGGATCGATTTGAGCAAGAGAAAGCAACGTTCTTTGAGAAAGTGCGTTCAGGTTTTGCTGAAATTCATGAAAATGAGCCTGCACGCATGAAGCGCCTCGATGCGACGCAAACACCTGAACAGGTTTTTCAACAGGCATTATCGCATCTACAGCAGATCTAAAATGCCATAGTATTTGTTAGGCAATTGATTTAAAAATCATTCATAGCAAAAGTTATGGATGATTTTTTATGCATGCTACAAAACAGGAGATTATCAATTTCCTTAAGACTGAATTTGCGCCAAGCTTAAAGCATTGCACTATCGTTGAAGTTGGTGAAAAGGCTGCCACTTTAATTTGGCATGTGACTGAAAAAGATTTGCGGCCTGGCAATACTGTTTCAGGCCCGACTATGATGACTTTGGCGGACTTTGCGCTATATGTGGCTATATTGGGGGAGATCGGGATTGTAGGACTGGCGGTCACGACCAATATGAATATTAATTTTTTAAGAAAACCCGAAGCCAATCAAGATTTAATAGGCGAGTGTCGATTGCTGAAAGTGGGCAAAAGTATAATTTATGGTGAGGTGTTGGTGTATTCAGCAGGTGTGGATGAGCCTGTTGCACATATAACAGGGAGTTATTCTATTCCACCAAAACGAATATAAAGGCTCAATTGCATTTGCTGATTCAAATAAAAAGCCGAATTTATATTCGGCTTTTTATGGTTTTTAGACATTTTAGATGTTTAAGAAACCAGTTCTGTATTCACCAATGGACATTCCACTTGGAAATCGGGTGGACTTAACACCGTTTTACGTAGTTCGTCTGCTTGTTCAGGATAGTCTAAAGTGAAATGCAGACCACGAGATTCTTTACGTTCCATTGCACAGCGCACAATCATTTCTGATACCAGTACCAAGTTACGTAGTTCAATCAGATTTTTACTGACTTGGTAGTCTTGGTAATACTCGGTAATTTCACGATTAAGCATTTCAATACGATGGAGCGCTCGTTGAAGCCGCTTGGTCGTTCTGACAATGCCCACGTAGTTCCACATGGTTTGGCGAAGCTCGTCCCAATTTTGCAAAATCACTACATCTTCATCAGGGTTAGTCACTTGCGAGTCATCCCATTCTGGGACATGAGGCGCCTGATAAGTCCCTTGATGTTGTGCTGTGATATGTGTTGAAGCACTCATACCATAGACGAAACATTCAAGTAAGGAGTTACTTGCCATACGGTTTGCACCATGTAGGCCGGTATAAGAGGTTTCTCCAATGGCATATAGGCCTGGAATATCGGTCTGACTGTTTTCATCAACCACAACGCCACCACAGGTGTAGTGTGCTGCCGGAACCACCGGAATCATTTCTTTGGTAATATCAATACCGAGTTCCATTAAGCGTTCATACAATGTTGGGAAATGTTCTTTGACAAATTCTGCAGGTTTATGGGTGATATCAAGCCAAACATGACGGATTCCTAGACGTTTGATTTCATAATCGATAGCGCGCGCTACGATATCGCGTGGTGCTAATTCGGCACGCTCATCAAAGCGCAGCATAAAGCGTTCACCATCTGGAAGACGTAAATAGGCACCTTCGCCACGCATCGCTTCGGTAATTAAGAAAGAGCGAGCTTGAGGATGATATAAACAGGTTGGATGGAATTGGTTAAACTCCATATTGGCAACACGGCAGCCTGCACGATACGCCATGGCAATACCATCACCCGTCGCAATGTCGGGATTTGATGTATATAAATATGCCTTCATGGCACCACCACAGGCAAGGGCAGTGAACGGTGCTAAAAAGGTATGTACTTTTTCGGTTTTTTCATCTAAAGCATATAGACCGAGAGCACGGTTTTCAGCTTCAGGATTTAATTTTTGTGCGGTGATTAAATCGATTGCAATAAAATTTTCAAAAATATGAATATTGGCTTTTTCTTGCGCACGTTCAACCAATGTTGTGGAAATAGCACGACCTGTGGCATCTGCTGCATGGATAATCCGCCGGTGAGAGTGACCACCTTCACGTGTCAGATGTAACTGTTCTTGGTCGTCTAAAGTAAATTGCACACCCTGATTCAGTAGAAAATCGACAGAAGATTTACCACCTTCAACGGTTTGTTTTACCGCTGCCATTTCACATAAATGCGCACCGGCAATCATGGTGTCATTGATATGTTGTTCAATAGAATCTGTTTTATCGAGGACGGCAGCAACACCACCTTGGGCATAATATGTACTGGCATCCGTCAGCGTCGATTTAGCTAAAACAGCAATATTAAAATGATCTGGTAACGATAGGGCTAAACTTAGGCCTGCACCGCCACTTCCCACAATAATCACATCAAATTGATGTGTCGTGTTTAAATTAGACATGTCCATCAGCTAATTTTAAAAATGTCCGATCATCACAACTGTTTTTGCCTAAAAACGCAATGACTATAAATTAACTAAATAATGAAAAATATTCATAGATCTGTAATATTTAAGGAATGTTTAAGATTGTTTATCATAAATAATCATCAAACATTTTATTACGAAGCTTAGACTTGCATTGTGATAAAAACTAACGTATTTCAAATGATAAGCACAATTGAGTGAATGCTAACAATGAATAAATCGTATTTACAAAAGGGACTTTATGCAGCTGTGTTTACGGTTGCTAGCGTACAAACGCAGGCAGCAGGTCCTGTTGATTTTTCCAATTTGGTTGAACAGGTCAGCCCAGCTGTCGTAAGCGTGAATGTGGTTAAAAAGCTCAGTCAAGAAGAGCTTTTACAGCAGCAAGTCCCAGAAATATTACGACGCTTTTTTGGTAATCAGGTCGTTATCCCGCAGCAAAAAATGCCGCAAGAAAAGACCGGTTATGGAAGCGCATTCTTTATTAGTAAAGATGGTTATCTATTAACTAATCACCATGTGGTAGAAGATGCATCGAAAGTCACCATCGTATTGAATGACCGCCGTGAAATTGATGCCACCGTTGTGGGTAGTGATGAGCGGACTGATGTGGCTTTGCTAAAGGTGAAAGGTTCAAATTTTCCAGAGCTACGCACAGGTAATGTTGACCGTTTACGTGTAGGTGAGCCAGTGTTGGCTATTGGTTCACCATTTGGTTTTGACTATTCAGCTTCGGCAGGGATTGTCAGTGCGAAAATGCGCAATATGATGGGAGAAACCTCGGTTCCATTTATTCAAACCGATGTGGCATTGAACCCCGGAAACTCAGGCGGCCCTTTATTTAACCAGTCTGGTGAAGTGGTTGGGGTGAACTCTCGTATCTTTAGTGGTACGGGTGGTTATATGGGTTTATCGTTCTCGATTCCTATTGATGTGGCGATGGATGTTGCAGACCAATTAAAGAAAAACGGCAAGGTGACACGTGCTTACTTAGGCGTTATGCTGCAAGATATCGATCGGAATCTTGCTGAATCCTATAACCTTTCAAAACCTGAGGGCTCATTGATTACTCAAGTTGCACCGAATTCACCCGCAGCAAAAGCTGGCTTTAAAGCGGGTGATGTCATTTTGAAATTTAATGGTACACCGATTTCACGTACTGGCGAACTACTGAATTATCTCAATCGTACAGGTCCTAATCAAAGTATTCAGCTTGAAGTATTACGTGATGATAAACGCCAAAACATTTCAGCAACCTTGATCACTGCACCAGATGATACGCCTGCAAAAGCTGAAATTGCACCTGTGAAAAAAGGCCCGGTGATTGGGGTGTCAATTCGTAATTTAACTGCAGATGAATTAAAGCAACTGAGTGTGAAAGGTGGTGTATTAATTCAAGATGTACGAGCTGGTGGTATTGCTGCACAAGCGCGAATTCAGCCGGGTGACGTTGTGACTCAAGTCAATAATAAAGCTGTAAATAACGCTGAAGATTTTGTGAAAGTCATTTCAGAGTTGAAAGATGGTAGCATTGCACGTGTTTCTTTGATTCGTCAGGGACAACGTGCGATTGTAGGCATGCGTATTCAATAAGAGTTGCTGAATGAAAACCACTCCAAGCGAGTGGTTTTTTTAACTTTAGTGTTTTTGCAATTTACCCTTAGATAAAAATGAGTAGACTGTAGGGCATAGTTTAAAATTTGCAGGACGCTATGAGCGACATCTTTGATTTAAAAATTACAGTTCAAGCTGAACATATCGACACATTAAATCATGTAAATAACGTGGTGTACGTCAGTTGGATGCAAGATGTCGCGACAGCACATATTGAAGCCTTGGGTTTAGGCTTAAAAGAATATATTGAATTGAAGCATGCCATGGTTGCTGTAGAGCATCATGTGCAATATCGCAAAGCAGCGCTCGAAGGTGAGGAGATTATTTTACGAACTTGGTTAAATGATATCAATGCGTTGTATTCGTTTCGTCAGTATGTATTTTATCGCCCTAAAGACAAAGCGATAATATTTACAGGCAATACGCAGTGGGCATGCATTGAAATTGCCACAGGTCGTCCAAAACGCATGTCGCCAACCTTTACCCAAGCGTATCAACCTATTGCGGATAGCCTAAATCCGCTGGATTTTAGTGCTTATGATCTTTGAGTTTGATTTTATCGCAAAATTTCAAACCAAGACTAGCCAAGTTCTCCATGTAGGATGAATGACTTGCATAAAAGCAATGCATTATTTTCGATACTTTGAAAAATCCATCTGCTATAATCCTCGGCAATTTCTATTCGGCTTTTGCTATGCATAAAGAATTGCATGTATAGCGCTTTTATTTTTCCAAGGTAGCCCATGGCGCAAGCTAAAAAATCTGTTGATATAAAAAACATTCGTAACTTCTCGATCATTGCGCATATCGACCATGGTAAGTCGACTCTTGCCGACCGATTTATTCAAACTTGTGGTGGTTTGCAAGATCGTGAAATGCAGGCGCAGGTTCTAGATTCTATGGAATTGGAACGTGAGCGTGGTATTACGATTAAAGCTGCGTCAGTGACTTTGTATTACACCCATCCTAATGGTGAAGAATACCAACTCAACTTCATTGACACACCGGGGCACGTTGACTTTTCTTATGAAGTTTCACGCTCTTTGGCTGCGTGTGAAGGTGCACTATTGGTTGTCGATGCTGCACAAGGGGTAGAAGCACAATCTGTAGCAAACTGCTATACCGCAATTGAACAAGGTCTAGAAGTTCTACCGGTTTTAAACAAAATCGATTTGCCGCAAGCAGAGCCAGAACGTGTGATTCAAGAAATTGAAGATATTATTGGTATTGAAGCGACTGAAGCACCGACGTGTTCAGCGAAAACGGGTCTAGGCATTGAAGGTGTGCTTGAAACACTGGTGAATGTCATCCCTGCACCACAAGGCGATCGTAATGCACCTTTACAAGCCTTGATTATCGACTCTTGGTTCGATAACTATTTAGGCGTGGTTTCTTTGGTTCGTATTAAAGAAGGCCGTGTGCGTAAAGGCGATAAAATGTTGATGAAATCAACAGGTCAAACGCACATCATTACTTCAGTAGGTATTTTTAATCCGAAACACACAGAAACGGACATGCTCGAAGCAGGTGAAGTTGGTTTCGTGATCGCGGGTATTAAAGATATTTTTGGTGCTCCAGTGGGTGATACGATTACCTTAGCAACTACACCAGAAGTAGCAACCTTGCCGGGCTTCAAAAAGGTTAAACCACAGGTTTATGCAGGTTTGTTCCCAATCGATTCAAGTGAATTTGAACCGTTCCGTGAGGCGCTGCACAAACTGCAAATTAATGACTCTGCATTATTCTTTGAACCAGAAAGTTCAGATGCGCTCGGTTTTGGTTTCCGTTGCGGCTTCTTGGGGATGCTGCACATGGAAATCGTACAAGAGCGTTTAGAACGTGAATATGATCTTGACCTGATTTCTTCAGCACCAACCGTAATTTATGAAGCGGTGATGAAAAATGGTCAAACCATTTATATCGACAGTCCTTCTAAAATGCCTGATGGTTCAACAGTTGAAGACTTACGTGAGCCAATTGCCGAATGTCACATTTTAGTACCGCAAGAATACTTGGGTAATGTGATGACTTTATGTGTTGAACGTCGCGGCGTTCAAAAGAATATGAAGTTTATGGCGAACCAAGTGGCCATTACGTTTGAAATTCCAATGGCTGAAGTAGTGATGGATTTCTTTGATAAATTGAAATCATGTTCACGCGGTTTTGCATCGTTAGACTATAACTTTGTGCGTTTTGAGTCTTCATCCCTAGTTAAGGTGGATGTGTTAATCAACGGTGAAAAGGTTGATGCCTTGGCCATGATTTGCCACCGACAAGATGCTCGCCATCGTGGTATTGCACTTGTGGAAAAAATGAAAGATTTAATTCCACGTCAAATGTTCGATGTGGCTATTCAAGCAGCGATTGGTGCACAAATCATTGCACGTTCAACTGTAAAAGCGATGCGTAAAAACGTTTTGGCTAAATGTTATGGTGGTGACGTGTCGCGTAAGAAGAAACTTCTTGCGAAACAAAAAGAAGGTAAGAAACGTATGAAACAAGTGGGCAGCGTCGAAATCCCACAAGAAGCGTTCCTTGCTGTATTGAAAGTAGAAAGATAATAAATAGAGGTTTATGAGCTCATGGATTTTGACTTTAATTTGATCCTTGTTCCTGCCACAGTCATTTTTTTCTTAATTTGGTTGTTGGATAAGTTTGTCTGGAAGCAACGGCAGACCAAAGGTAAAGGGAATGAAAATGTCGTTATCGCATGGGCTTATGATTTCTGGCCGATTCTAGCGATAGTTTTGGTGATGCGTTCATTCTTATATGAGCCATTTAATATTCCATCTGACTCTATGGTTCCAACCTTAGAAACAGGTGATTTTATTGTGGTGAATAAATATCAGTATGGCGTACGATTACCTATCGTCAATAAAAAAATTCTTGATGTCGGTGAACCTGAGCGTGGTGATGTCATTGTATTCCGTTATCCACCACAACCAACCATCAGCTATATTAAACGAGTGGTCGGTTTACCAGGTGATCATATTATTTACGATCATGGTCAACTGAGTGTGAATGGTCAAAAGGTGGCAAAAGTTCCTGTAGAATTTAGCCGTGAAAAAGATCAACTTGATACACCTACATCGATTTATCATAAAGAAACCATGGGTAAGCATACGTTTACCATGCGTGAGCTTGAAGGCGTCAATGTTGCGCGCCAAGCACCATTTATCAACTATGTTGAAAATGGTAAATATTCAACAGAAAATGGTTTATATTGGGAAGTTAAGGTTCCTGAAGGTCACTATTTCGCGATGGGGGATAATCGCGATCAAAGTGCGGACAGTCGTTTTTGGGGCTTTGTGCCTGAAGAAAACCTCACTGGACGTGCTTTTTACAAGTGGATGCATAAGGAACCTGGTTTAAAACTGCCTTCATTTAGTCGTAATGGCAGTATTGATTAGTCTTACATCAGGAAAATAAAATGAGACATCAACGGGGAACGTCTTATATTGCAATTTTAATTGCTGTGATTGGTTTTGCTTTTTTAGCTAAAGCTTTAATTGCGGTTTGGGGACCGTATGTTGACGATCGTCTCGTCAACAATGAAATTGAAGAATTGATGAAGAGCAGTCCTAAAAATATTGCTCCGAGTAAGTTTGAGTCACAAATGTCACAGCGTTTAGATATGAATGGTGTACGTGATTTAAATTTTAAAGATATTGCTCAAGTCACTAATGTAGATGGTCTACAAGTGAAAACAGATTATGAAATAAGAAAACCTTTCTTATTGAATATTGATATTGTGTTGAAGTTCGAGAAAAGTTTTGATCAAAGCTCAGTCCAAGCTAAATGAAGCTCGTTTAGCAAGTCGTATCGGTTATCAGTTTAAACAACCTGAATTGTTACAACTGGCCTTGACCCACCGATCGGTGAGCCATAAATACAATTATGAACGCCTAGAATATCTGGGCGATTCATTATTGGGTATGATAATTGCCAATTATCTGTACCATGCCTACCCGCATGAAAATGAAGGGCGTCTAACGCGTATGCGTGCGACACTGGTTCGTCAGGAAGCCTTAGGAAAAATTGCCAATGACTTAAAACTCAGTCAAGAATTAATCTTGAGTACAGGTGAGTTGAAATCTGGCGGTCATCATCGCGAGTCTATACTTGCGGATACCGTTGAATCGATCATTGGTGCAATCTATGTCGATTGTCAGGATTTAAAAATTCTGGAACCGATTGTTCTTAAATGGTATGTGCCATATTTAGATCATATTGAACCAACTGATCAACTGAAAGATCCTAAATCACGTTTGCAAGAGTATTTACAAGCACGTAAAAAACCTCTCCCGGTTTACGAGGTTGTAGATATTCAGGGTGATGCTCCGAACCAACATTTTAAAGTTGAATGTACAGTTGAAGGGCTCCCTGTTAAATACGGTGAAGGTTCAAGCCGTCGCTTTGCTGAACAGGCAGTAGCGGCAGAAATCTTAGAAATTTTGGAGAAAAAGTCTTAATGACTACTCATTCCGATCACGTAGATGCTGATCACGAGTCGCAAGGCGACAGTAACGATTTAATTAGTCAGTTTTTTAGTGCACAAGGCACTGAAATTCCAGCTGATTTTAAAAGTGGGTTTGTGGCGATTGTTGGTCGTCCAAACGTTGGTAAATCAACGTTAATGAACCATATTTTGGGTCAAAAACTTTCAATTACGTCTCGTAAACCACAAACGACGCGTCATAAAATTGTGGGTATTGACTCACGTGAAAAGTCTCAAGCGGTATTTGTTGATACGCCTGGGATGCACAAAAAAGAAGTTCGTGCCATCAATAAAATGATGAACCGTGCGGCGCATTCTGCACTTCGTGATGTGAACTTGGTCTTGTTTGTGATTGATGCAGACAAATGGACACAGAATGATGATTTAGTGTTAGAAAAGCTAAAAAATGCCGATATGCCGGTTATTCTTGTGATCAATAAAATTGATACGCTAGAAAATAAAAACCATGCATTACCCTTGATACAAGAGCGTGCAAAATTGATGAATTTTGCAGAAATTGTTCCTGTATCAGCGTTGCGCGGTGCAAATTTAGATCATTTGCGCAGCACGATTGAGAAATATCTGCCATTCCAACCACCACTGTATTCACTTGAGCAATTGACTGATCGTTCAGAGCGTTTCCTTGCGTCTGAAATTATCCGTGAAAAAATCATGCGTCAATTGGGTGAAGAGCTTCCTTATGATTTAACGGTTCAAATTGAATCGTTTAAAACAGAAGAAGCAACAGTTAATCCAAAAACTGGTCGTCCTAAAGCGGCGTGTACCTATATTGATGCGACGATTTTTGTCGATCGCTCTGGTCAGAAAGCTATTGTGATTGGTGAAAAAGGTGCCAAACTGAAAAAAATCGGTATGGATGCACGTGTAGATATGGAAAAAATGTTCGAGCAAAAGATCATGTTGACGCTTTGGGTGAAAGTCAAAGGCGGTTGGTCTGATGATGAGCGTGCATTGAAAAGCTTAGGTTATAGCGATATCTAATCGTTAAATAACAAACTTTGAGGGAAGAGTAATGATGAAAGTATTGGCCGTAGTTGCATGTGTTTTGTTTCTACAAGGGTGTATTCATAAAATCGTTACTGTTCCTGTCAAAGTGGCTTATAAAACCACAAAAGGCGTGGTTAAAGGTACTGCTGCAGTTGTGGGTGCAGTCATTCCAGATGGGGATGAAGATGAAGACGACAAGAAAAAGAAAGACAAGGATTAATATTTCAAATCATGCGTAATGAGATACTGCATGGTTATTTAATTCACCATCGTAAATATCGTGAAAAAAGTCATATTGTGCACTTGTTTACTCAGGAGCATGGTCGAATTGATGGTATTCTCAGGCAAACGCCACCTCCCCAGTATCAACCAATTTGCTTGCAAGCATCTGGTAAGTCCGAACTTAAAAACTTTAGTAAACTCGAAATTGTAAATCAACCGATTTTCTTTTTTGGTGATGCTTTTTTTTCAGGATTTTATCTAAATGAAGTCTTATTGAGGCTATGTCCGTTAGAGGTTGAGATGCCTGAGACATTTGCTCAATATGCACACACCTTGGAAAAACTTCAATGCATGTCTGTCCAGGCCAACCCTGATCTATTCTTACGGCAAATCCTTAGACAATTTGAGTATGTGCTGCTTGAAGAGTTGGGTTTTGCGTTGGATTTTTCAACTGATGCAAATCAACAGCAAATTCAGCCTCATGAAAATTATCAATTTCATTTAAACGAAGGTTTTCAACCTGTCATTAAAGCCTCACGCGCAACATTGTCAGGTCAACATATTTTAAGTATGTGTGATTATGAAAAAGGTGGGGAATTTAATCCTGAACAGTTACAATTACTGTCTAAGTTGTACCGACAAATGATTACTTCCTTGCTTGGCGATCGTCCATTAAAAAGTCGTCAATTGTGGATACAGAATTCTCAAACTCAACGTCATTAGGAAAGAATTATGGCAGCTTTGCTTGGTGTAAATATTGACCATGTGGCAACACTACGAAATGCACGTGGGACAACTTATCCAGATCCTGTGAATGCCGCAATTATTTGTGAGCAAGCGGGGGCGGAAGGGATTACGCTGCATTTACGTGAAGATCGTCGCCATATTAAGGATGATGATGTACGTCGTATGCGTTCTGTATTAAAAACCCATATGAATCTTGAAATGGCAGTGACCAATGAAATGGTTGAATTTGCCAAAGAGATTCAGCCGCATCATGTATGCTTTGTTCCTGAAAAGCGTGAAGAAGTGACGACTGAGGGTGGTTTAGATGTTGTTGGGCATTTTGAAGATGTAAAAAACGCGACTCAAGCACTCGCAGCGATTGGTTGCGAAGTTTCATTATTTATTGATGCTGACTTTGCTCAAATTGATGCAGCAATTGCCTGTGGCGCACCTACGATTGAGTTGCATACAGGTGCATATGCAGATGCTGAAACACCTGAAGCGCAGAAGGCAGAACTGGAACGTATTATTCAAGGTGCTGAATATGCCGCATCTAAAGGTTTGATTGTGAATGCTGGCCATGGCTTAAATCTTGACAATGTCACTCCGATTGCGCGCATTGCGCAAATTCATGAACTAAATATTGGTCACTCGATTATTGCTGATGCAGTGTTTATTGGATTGGCACAGTCTGTAAAACAAATGAAAGCTGCGATTAAAGCCGCACGTTAATTTTTAAGTAAAGTATATGTCAAATATTGATTATGATGCCCTAATGAAGCCAGTCATTGGCTTCTTGGGGTGTGAAACACCAAAAGCATGGCTAGATGAAGCTTTAAATAATTTGGATATCCTGATGCAGGATCATGCCAATTGTGAAAAGAAAGCAGCAAGTACAGCAATGAATTTGATGTTTCGTTATAGTTTTTTCTCGGATTTACAAATCAAACTGGCACAGCTAGTACGTGAAGAAATGCTGCACTATGAGCAAGTGCTGGAACTGATGGCAAAACGTGGTCAGGAATGGACTGCAATCAGTGCTGGTCGGTATGCAGGTGGTCTACGTAAAGAAGTGCGGACTTACGAGCCAGAAGCGTTAATTGATATCTTGGTGATTGGCGCATTTGTTGAAGCACGGTCATGTGAGCGTTTCTATGCGCTTGCACCACATGTGGATGAAGAGTTGGGGCGTTACTACCGCTATTTGCTAAAGTCTGAATCACGCCATTATGAGGACTATTTAGCATTGGCCATGGATGTGGCGATGACCAATAAGCTAAAGAACCCGAAAGAAGATATTCAGATGCGTATTGAGCATATTCGTGAAGTTGAAAAAAATCTGATTAGCAGCCCAGATGATTTATTCCGCTTTCATAGTGGTGTGCCAGTCAAAGCAGCTTGATAAAATAATCCTCCAGAATGGGGGATTTTTTATGCACTTAAAATAAACGATAATAAGAATTGTTTACAATTGTCTTGGGTGAATCTAAAATGAAACGATCTCTATGAATCAAACAATTTAAGCTCACTTATTTAATATGAAATTACAATTCACTTTACTCTGTATCGCTTTGTGTGCGGTTGGTCAGGCTGAAGCGCATTATCCTTATGTAGCGCCATTAAACTATCAAACATTTAATAATCATAGTGCCATTCTTTCTGGTTTTTATGACAATCCGTTTGTTTCTGAAATAGCCATTAAAAATTTTAATTTCCATGTACATACACCGTCAGGTGAAAAGCTACATTTAACAGATGCCGATTGGGTAAAAACGCAAACGGTCAGCAGCTATAGTTTAGAAAATAAGCAGGATGGCACGTATCGTATTCGCGGTGAAAAGCAAGGAAGTACAGCGCGTTTTGCTTATGATCAAAAGCAGTGGAAAGCGTTAATCAATGGTGTGCGTGATCCTCAAAAAACTGCGAATGCAAATGTCATTTATAAAGCCGAGTTGACTAAAAAGTCGCAAATCAAAAGTATTCAAATGCAGGAAATCATTGAAACTTTTGTATCACGCCGTGCAACCTCTACACATGTGGTGAATCATTTACATGATGGCTTTGATGTGCAATTTAAAACCCATCCGAATGCCATTAAGCAAAATGAGCCTGTGCAACTGAAAGTGCTAGATCAGAAAAAAGCGGTTGCGGGTTTACAGGTTGAAATTTTGCAGCAAACAACGGATTACAGCCGTGAAGGAAAAGTTTATAAAACGCTTAAAACTGATCAAGATGGAAACTTAAATTTAAACCTAGCAGATCGTGGTCAGTATTTACTGAAAATTGACTATCAACAGCCTTTTGAAATGAAGGGAGACGCATTAAAACGATATAAATATACCTTGAGTTTTAATGTGATCTGAGGTGATAAAAAGAGAAAAAGCTCTGCGATTTGCGGAGCTTTTTTATGAAAATGATTTAGCTATCTTTAGGTTCAAGGTAAAACATCGATAAACCTATCAATAAAATTAAACTGGTTTGAGTGAAAAAGTGTTTATTAAAACCACCATAATATTGCTGCGAATAGCCTGCGATCAGTAAATACCCCGTTAAATAGAGCAGTCGATAATATCGGCTTTCAAAACAATAAAAGACACTTGCAAAACATAAAATCAAGCAACCAATCACCATATAGTGGATATCCCAAATGATGGTGTTGATAGCAAATAAAAGTGCTGAAAGTGCGCCGATAGATAAATTACGAAGGCTTTCAAACCCTTGAAAAATGTGCATCAAAGCTAATATGAAGAGTGGTAATAGAGCAAGTGCATATTTTATTTTCATACTGTTTTGCGTCATGAGCATAAAATTTTGCTGTTTCTCAACAATGGGGCTAGTACTGATGCTTAGCCTAAGCCATTGTAGGGTTAAGTGTTCAGGGATGTTGGCTTTAACTAAAAATTTGAGAGTGGCTTGTGGTGGGATAATATAATTTTCTTGGAATTCATGGCCATAAAAGATCCAAGATTTATTGGTCTCCAATGTGTGATATTGCGTATTTTTTTGAGTTGAGATGTTAAAGAGTTGTCCACTTGCATTTAACCCAGCTTTCATACATGGTGTTTCTTTTTCGTGAACAATACATAACGGCAGTACCGAAATTTCAAGATCTTTTCGAGTTTGTTGCTGACCTGCAAAATCGATATGAACATATAACTGATCAGATTGGTTTTGCAGCGTAATCGGTGTGCTTGACCAATATTGTCCTTCTGTCATCTCGTCCAATACAGATTCAGATATTTCCGGAATAGTATTGTGATTTTGAATCTGCTGAGGTGGAATCAACCATTGTAGGTTGCTGTCAAGAAGGGTGTTCGATTCACTATTATATAAATTGGGTGGTGTTTTGAAGTGTTGTTCAATTTCACTTTCGGGTGTGCAGCTCACCAAATAAATTGCAAATGGACTGATAAAAATTAAAAGAAAAATGAATGCAGTGAGGTAGTGTTTTAAGGCAGTTTTATTTGATTCAGCATCAACTTGAATGAACATTTTTTTTATTTTAATGACAATGACTTATAGATTATATGTAAATCAAAGGCATTAAAAAAGCCCATTTAAATAAATGGGCTTTAGAATTTGGCTCTCCAACCTGGGCTCGAACCAGGGACCTGCGGATTAACAGTCCGTCGCTCTACCGACTGAGCTATTGGAGAATCTGAATGCGATTATAAGCAGATTTTGAAAAGGGTCAAGCTAAAAATACCAATATGAGGAGAAATGCGTGATAGATGTTTTTTATTTGAACAAAAAGAAGGATTTTTTAGAAAAAATGAATCTTAGGCTTGCAAAGAAAAAATTCAATTGATAGTCTGAATGCAACAACAGAGCGTTTAAACATATGTTTAAACAGTGTGGATTTAAACCCAACTTGCCAGCACTAAAATGGCTAAACAGGAGAAAGCGAATGAATACGCTGACTATTTCTCAGATTTTTTCAAACTTTTCTTTTTATCAAGAAAACTATCTTTCCATTATCAGTAACCAAGAGCAATATCAAACACCTGTCGAAGGGGCGTACGTTGACGTTTGGCCTTTGGGTCAACGTGACTTAGCATTGGGTGATTTATTACAACTGTGGTTTAGTGAAAAATGGTTGATCAACGCGCCATGTCATTTACGTTTTGAACATCAAGATGATGGTCGTCGTGTGCCTTTGCAACGCAAGCAAGATTTGTATTTATACCAATTGGCAGGTAATGCGTTATCAGGCTCAAATCGTTCTAAAGTATGGTCTATTTCAGAACAACGGGAACTTCGTGTTGAGTTAGATAGTGCTTTAAAATATTATTGCTTTCAAAAGGGCAGTAATCGCATTGATCTAAGTGAAGGCCAATTAATTCGTGCCTTACATTCAGCAATTTAAGTTTGAATCATCATCTGCTCGCATTGAATTGCGAGCAGAAAAATAAAATATTAAGGACGTATAATCATGCAGGTTGCAGTTGCATGTGCATAAAGTTTGCCATTGTCATCAATAATTTTCCCTTCAGAAATCCCTAAATTTTTACTGATATTAATGACTGTTCCTATCGCTGTAAGTTCAACATCCTTTGGGATTGGGCGACACATTTTTATATTTAAGTCGATGGTGCCATAACCTACACCTGCCTCTAATAGCGTGTGAATGGCACAACCTGTCACCGAGTCGAGTACCGTAGCAGCAAAGCCACCATGCACGCCGCCTAGCGGATTTATGTGTCGTGCATCTGCTTTAGCCTTAAAGCTAATACTGCCCTCAGATACTTCATAAGGCTGCATAGGAATAGTTTCGCTAATACTTGCTGGAGGAATTTGGCCTTGCATCATTGCCTTTAAAATTTCTAGTCCAGTCATTTCTTTGATGTTCATTGGTAGATCTCTGGATAGGTTAGTTTTGTGGTTGTTCTGGGTTCTAAAATGAAACTTATTTAAATAACATAGCTGAAAATGTAAAAAGAATGCAAACCAAGGATTTGAATATGAAGGTTAGTTTTAGGTTTTATCGTTTGGTTTTTTAATATTTAAGTCGATTTGAAGGAAGTCAAATGGGCTGGATGAGCTTTGTTATTTAGTTTGAACCGCGAAAAAAATTGATCAAAAGCGTGTTGAAGTGAAGAGTATTAATTTATTCTTTTGATGAGTATAAAAAACCCGCGAAATTCGCGGGCTTTTTTTTGATTTGATCTCTAGATCAAATTATTTTTCAGCAGCAATTGAAGCAATCGCAGCGTCTACGCCTTCGATTGAATCAGCAGCTTTCTTGATACGTGCAAGCGCATCTACAAGAACTTCGTCTGCAGTTGCATAAGAAATACGCATGTAACCACCTAGACCGAACGCATCACCAGGAACTACGGCAACACCAGTTTCTTCCAATAACCATGCAGAGAATTCTGTGCAAGATTTTAAACCTTTTGCACGAATCAATGGACGGATGTTTGCATATGCATAGAATGCACCATCAGCAGGAAGGCAAGTGATACCGTTGATGTCGTTCAAGCCTTTCACAACTAGGTCGTGACGGCGTTTGAATGCTTCAATCATTGGCTCAAGAACGTCTTGAGGACCATTCAATGCAGCTTCAGCAGCAACTTGTGAAATAGAAGTTGGGTTTGAAGTTGATTGAGATTGGATTTTTTTCATCGCACCAATAAGTTTAGCAGGGCCCGCTGCGTAGCCAATACGCCAGCCAGTCATTGCATAAGCTTTAGATACACCGTTAAGAACGATTACGCGATCGTAAAGGTCTGGTGCAACTGTTGCGATGTTGTAGAATTCGTCGTCCCAACGGATTGGTTCGTACATATCATCAGAAGCAACTAAAACTTCTGGGTATTTACGTAGAACGTCAGCTAAAGCAAGTAATTCTTCTTTAGTGTAGATCATACCTGTTGGGTTAGAAGGGCTGTTTAGAACCACTAAACGAGTTTTGTCAGTGATTGCAGCTTCTAATTGAGCAGGCGTAATTTTGAAACGTTGATCTTCACCACATTTCACGATTACAGGAGTACCTTCAGCAATGATCACCATGTCTGGGTAGCTTACCCAGTAAGGAGCAGGGATAATTACTTCGTCGCCTTTGTTTAACAAAGCAAGTGCCAAGTTAAAGAAAGATTGTTTACCACCACAAGAAACCAAGATTTGGTTTGCAGCGTAATCAAGGTTATTGTCGCGTTTTAATTTAGCAATAATTGCTTTTTTTAGACCTGGAGTACCGTCAACAGCTGTATATTTAGTGAAGCCATTGTTGATAGCAGCAATTGCAGCATCTTTGATGTGTTGTGGGGTATCGAAATCCGGTTCACCTGCGCCTAAACCAATTACGTTTTTACCAGCAGCTTTCAATTCAGCAGCTTTGTTAGTAACAGCAAGTGTAGGGGACGGTTTGATGCTATTTACACGATCAGACAGACGTACGTCCACGGCAGTATTCCTTCTTATAGGGATTAAAAAATAAAAAGCACACTATCTTAGCTTAAATGCACAGTAATGGGGAGTGGCAAAATCAACAATGTGCAAAAAAGTGTGATATTCCATCCTAACCCTATAATTGAGAAAATTTACATTGAGTTACTTAAATTTTTAATCAAATTTTATGGCAAATTCTTAAAGTCACGGACAAAAATAGGGTATAAAAAAGCCACAACATGTGTGACCATTTTTAATGAAATTTTGTACTTCAAATACTTTGCTTATTGAACAAAACGCGATAGATCTTCTTCGGGGCGAGCAGTTAGCACTTCTACACCATTTTTTGTTACAAGTAGCGTGTGTTCGTACTGTGCAGACAAGCTATGATCTTTAGTCACGACAGTCCATTTATCACCAAGAAGTTTGGTTTTCCAGTCGCCACCGTTCACCATTGGTTCGATGGTAAAGGTCATGCCTTCTTCTAAGATCATGCCTGTATTGGGTTGACCGTAGTGTAAAACTTGTGGTTCGTCATGGAAAACAGTACCAATACCATGACCACAATATTCACGTACAACACCAAAACGTTCTGATTCAACATATTGTTGAATGGCATTACCAATATCACCCATGGTTGCGCCTGGTTTTACCACAGCCATACCACGGTACATGGCTTCTTGAGCAACTTTACATAAACGGTTCGCTAAAATAGATGTTTCACCGCCTACGATATACATCATGTTGGTATCACCGTGGTAACCATCTTTAATCACAGTGACATCGATGTTTAAGATGTCACCTTTTTTTAACTTTTTGCTTTCAGATGGAATACCGTGACACACCACATGGTTCACTGAAGTACAGATCACGTGCTGGAACGCTGGACGACCCGGCGCAGCACCATAACCTAAACAAGCAGGAATAGCTTCTTGTTTATTGACAATGTAGTCATGACAAATCGTATCAAGTTCTAGGGTAGTCACACCTGGAACAATATGCGGTTTGATCATATCCAAAACTTCTGCCGCCAGTCGACCCGCGACGCGCATTTTTTCAATTTCGTCAGGCGTTTTAATTAATCGACGTGGAGCTTCGTAAGTACTGTTCATGATCTCTAAAAACTTTTGGAAATTTGTATGTGACTATGGTATAAATAGCCGCCCATTTTATCAAATGCTTTTTCGTGAATATCTTTCACGAGCTTTGTGCGATGGGGCAATAAAATCCGCACATATATCGACACATTTCTCTGGGTGCCTTTTTAGGTGGAGAATGCGGGTATATGGAGGCCTAACCCAAACTTTAAGGTAAAGAAAATGGCAGATTACAACGTAAGCATGCGCGACCTTCTTCAAGCAGGCGCACACTTCGGTCACCAAACACGTTTTTGGAATCCAAAAATGCGCGAATACATCTTCGGCGCGCGCAACAAAATTCACATCATCAACCTTGAGCACACTGTTCCTGCGTTAAATGATGCTTTGAACTTTGCTAACAACTTGGCTAGCAAAAAGAACAAAGTTTTGTTCGTTGGTACAAAACGTGCAGCTTCTGCAATCATCCGTGAACAAGCTCAACGTGCAGGTCAACCATATGTTGATCACCGCTGGTTGGGTGGTATGTTGACTAACTGGAAAACTCTTCGCCAGTCAATCAACCGTCTAAAAGACCTTCAAACTCAATCTACTGACGGTACTTTCGCTAAACTTACTAAACGTGAAGCATTAGAACGTACTCGTGAGATGGAAAAACTTGAACGCGCTCTTGGCGGCGTTAAAAACATGGGTGGTTTACCTGACGCATTATTCGTAATCGATGTTGATCACGAAGCAATTGCAATTAAAGAAGCTAAAAACCTTGGTATTCCTGTTATCGGTATCGTTGATACAAACTCTAACCCAGACAACGTAGACTACGTTATCCCTGGTAACGACGATGCGATCCGTGCAGTTACTCTTTACGCTTCTGCTATGGCTGATGCGATTCTTGCTGGTAAAGAATATGCTCAATCACAAGCAAATGCACAAGCTAAAGGCGAAGAAGCTCCTGCTTCTGAGGCTTAATGCGTTTGACGTAAGCTTGTCATTTTTGCGACACGTGATGGTGGCAAAGTAAGCGTCATGTATGCAGACGGCCCAAGAGACAGCTCTGGGCCGTTTCTGTTCTAAAAAGAATTCATTTTCTACCGTATTTAGGAGATTAACATGACTGCAGTTACAGCAAGCATGGTTAAAGAATTGCGCGATCGTACTGGTCTTGCAATGATGGAATGTAAAAAAGCATTAACAGAAGCGGGCGGTGACATCGAATTAGCGATCGACAACCTTCGTAAATCTGGTCAAGCTAAAGCTGCTAAAAAAGCGGGTAACATTGCTGCTGACGGCGCGATCACTATCGCTCAAGAAGGCAACAAAGCAATCCTTGTAGAAGTTAACTGTCAAACTGACTTCGTTGCTAAAGACGAAAACTTTGCTGGTTTCTCTGCTAAAGTTGCTGCTGCTGCGCTTGCTGCTGGTGTAACTGACGTTGCTCAAATTGCTGAATTGAAACTTGAAGATGGTGCTACTGTAGAAGAAGCTCGTATCGCACTTGTTCAAAAAATCGGTGAAAACATCCAAGTGCGTCGTGCTCAAATCGTTGAAGGCGACAACCTTGCAGTTTACAAACACGGTTTAAAAATCGGTGTTGTAGTTGCATACGCTGGTGATGCTGAAACTGGTAAAGGTTTGGCTATGCACATCGCTGCATTCAACCCAGTTGCTGTAAACGAAGCTGGCGTTTCTGCTGAACTTATCGCTAAAGAAAAAGAAATTGCTGAAGCGAAAGCAATTGAATCTGGTAAACCAGCAAACATCGTTGAAAAAATGGTAACTGGTTCAGTTCAGAAATACTTGAACGAAGTTGTTCTTGAGAACCAAATGTACGTTATCGACAACGATAAGAAAGTTGCAGAAGTTCTTAAAGCAACTGGTACTACTGTTGCTAACTTCGTACGTTTCGAAGTTGGTGAAGGTATTGAGAAAAAAGCTGAACTTTCTTTCGCTGAAGAAGTTGCTGCTGCTCAAGCTGCTGCAAAATAATCTCTGATTATTTGTAGAAAAAAGCCCTCGTTTTAGAGGGCTTTTTTTATGGCTGTAGCTTTACTGATTTCAAAGCTATTTAAACTTTATATTGTGTACATTGTTGTTCACAGATTCTATTTTTATCAATTTTAATGACTATAATGAGTTGAAAATTTAGATTTAAACTATCTTATGGCAAACAAAACAAACTTAACCATCGGCGGAATTATTGTTGCGCTTGCAGCAGCTTATTTCGGAATCGATTTACAACAACAAAAAACTGCACCAGTTCAGACGACAGCTGAACAAAACTCACAGCCACAAATAGAACCAGTACAACCCGCAGATGCTCAACAAAAAGGGCAGAGTGCTGAAGATATCATTGCGCATGCATTTAAAAGTAAACTCAGTAATGTTCAGGTTGAAGGTGCAGGTCAAGTGAAAGCGGTACTACGAGATGATAATGAAGGTAGTCGCCATCAAAAGTTCATTTTGACCTTAAATAATGGTCAAACGCTTTTGGTCGCGCATAATATCGATCTTGCTCCACGAATTGACGACTTGCAAAAAGGCGATACAGTTCAATTTTACGGTGAATACGAATATTCAGATAAGGGAGGTGTGATGCACTGGACACATCACGATCCGAATGGACGTCATCAGGATGGTTGGTTAAAGCATCAAGGTAAAACCTATCAATAAAAATCACGTAGTCATTTTTAACTTTAGTCATTTAAATGATCATGATTCAGATGAAGCTATCAACATAAAATTGGATTAACCATATTGAGTAAAAGCCAGTGTTTAAACACTGGCTTTTTGGATGTATAAATAGAAAAAATGATTGGAAATACCAGAGATAAATACACCTATAAACAATAGGGTTTTAAGCATCGAATATGAAGAAAACCGATGTGGAAGAAGTGAAAAAGAGATCTATGAAATTAATCATGCTTTAAATGCTCTTTATTTGCGATTTATGGCGTGCTTTCCAATTACCAAGTACTTTTCCTGCAAATGTATCTAAACACCAAATAGGGCCAATGAGGAGGAATTGGAGATCTTTGAAAAAAGAGGGCTTTTTACCTTCAATTTTATGGCCATAAAATTGACCAATCCATGCGAATACAAAGAGCGTGATATAAAAGCCATATCCAACTGGTAACACCCAAATTAGCCATGCCATGATTAACGTTAACGCGGCCATTGCAACAGCAAGCACAATGTCTAAACGTGCGTAAAAGATAAATGCTAAGGCAAGTAAGACAGCAGTAAGTAGCGCGCTAAAATGTGCCAATATGCCAACGATTGAAAAATAAATCGTGGGTACGCAAATCCAGTGAATCATTTTATTGGTTTTATTTTGATGACTTTCGCTGTATTCATCAAACCATTCGTTGATTGTTTTCATGATAGTCCTTAATCATGGGGAAAGACTCTAATATAAACAAGAATGGGGGAAGGGTCAAAATCAGGGTTACTGAAGATTAGAAAGGCTAAGAGGCTACAAATAAAAAACCACGCTAGGCGTGGTCTGTTAAATGCAGTCACTTCATTGGAGAATTAAGAATTTGGACCGTCTACGCGTTCAATGCTCACATTTGCAGTACCGGCACTGGTAATACCCAATTGCTTAGCAGCGCCATAAGATAAATCGAGAACACGGTTGCCATGGAATGGACCACGGTCATTTACTTTTACCACGACGCTTTTACCATTATTGCGATTCGTAACACGAATAAAACAATTAAGTGGCAGGCTACGATGTGCTGCTGTAAGTGCGTTCATGTCAAACGTTTCACCGCTTGCTGTTTTACGACCGTGGAATTGACGACCATACCAAGAAGCAGTACCTGTTTGAGTGAACTTACGAACAGTATTCGAAGCGACAGTGTTTAACTTTTCAATCACTGAAGGCTCATCTTCAGGGATTTCGATTTTAGCAGCGATGGTTTGACGACGAATTTTATCGCCAGAACGCTCAGTGATTGAAAGGCTACTTAAATTCGTAAAGTTTGAATTGAAGCTTTGAGCTTCTTTATTCAATACACGAGCTGCAAGACGCGAGTTGTCATTATCATGATTGAATGATGACGACTGAACCATCTCAGCTTGTGACTGACTTAGCGCAACTGCCGTGGCAACCGCTAAGGCATATTTAATAATTGATGACTGCATTGTTTATCTCCCAATGGCATATTTACTGGTTCAACTAAGTCGCTGATATCCATGTAAACACGTCTGATATTTCACTTTTGCAACTACATTTAACGAGATGGATAATATTCATGCCATCGATAGGCTGTCTAGTGTTTAATTAAAATACTTTGAAAATGTCTAAAAAATTAACAATAGTTGGTTAAAAAATAATCAATAATGTAACAAGGTGTTTAAAATGCCGAATAAATACTCATTTTGATGAAAATATTTGTTGACTTTTTTGCTCTATATTAAAAAACCAGTCTTATCGACTGGTAACTTCAGTGCCTAAAAGCCATAGCGCAGTCGCATACATACGGCTTTTGTTATAGGTTGTAATGACCTGAAAATTTGGATAAGTGATGTAATAAATTGGTCCATAACTATCTTGCAATTGGATGACATTGACCAAATCGAGATCATCGATTTTTACCAATGGATTCATAGGGGTTACACCTTGAGCCTTGAGTACACCATAGGGTGTTGGCTGGTTTAAATCCTTTGCAATAATAGCATCTGGGTTGTTTCCACTATAGCGAGCAGCAAAAGCAATCGGTTGATTACGCTGCCAACCATAATTTGCTAGATAATTTGCAATTGAACCAATGGCATCGACAGCCGAATTACGCAGGTCAACATGACCATTGCCATCGTAGTCCACACCAAATTTTGGAATGTTACTTGGCATAAATTGAGGATAACCCACAGCACCAGCATATGAACCGACGACAGAGTTGGTTGGAACACCATCTTTATATGACCAAGCAATCAGTGCAGCAAGTTCATCTTGGAAATATTGCGCACGGCGTTCATAGCCAAAACCAAGGGTCGCCAAAGCATCACGGGTGATAAAATTACCTTTATTGCTGCCGTAGCCTGTTTCAACACCCAAAATGCCTAAAATCACGGATTGAGGCACACCAAATTGTTGTTCTGCACGATTTAAAGTGTCGGCATACTGATTTTTGAAGCGAACACCGCGTTGAATTGTACTTTCAGCTAAAAAGTTGGTTTTGTATTGGTACCAAGGCTTTGATTCGCCAGGTCTATTCATAATGCTAATAATGTTGGGTAGGTTTTTACTACCTTGCATTGCCCAATCAATTTGATTTTCACTCAGACCATAGGTTTGCATTGCATTTTGTTTAAAGCTCGCATATGCCGGATGAGATTGGAAGTCGTTGGCCTGACAAAAACTAGTCAGTGAAAGTGAACCGGCCATAATGGCAATATGTGTTAGTTTTTTATAAAAATTTCGATTTAGCATAAATAAAAAATTTCCAGTTGCTTTAGCGATGAGTATGAACAAAATTTCGAGGGGCAAAGATCTTGAAATTTGTGATGACCTTCTGGTTTCATAGCTCATTAAAGGTAAAGGTTACCAATAGCAACTAAGATACCACTGACAGTGCATGCTTTCATAAATAGATATACAAAAAAAGACAAAGCAAGGGGTTTTTTCGCAGTTAACATATTGAAAAGTGACATATTCATTTACATAACTTGCAAAAATTCACAAATCATTTGAAATAAGATGACTCTAAAACTCATGCGTCATAAAAACGCAGAACGAATAAACTTTTATAGCGTTACTAAATGCTGTTTATGTAGCTACGAATGTTGCAGTGTGTGATCTAAAAACTAAGAGGCAGGATTAGAAAAGTACAGGTCTAAAAAGACCCATGTGAAGGTGGTGGTTTATTCACCTCATTGGTGTTTTCGTTAACGCTTCAAAGCACTTGAAAAGGTTGCTATATAAAGTAGAAATATAGACTGAATGATAAAAAAGAAAGAGATTGGATTTTAAAATGGACGCATTGAAATTTAAGCCAAAATGACGGCAAACATTAAAATTTGATCTGTAATCAGGTTCTTTCTTTTCTGTGTGTATTTTTCAAAATTGTACATATAAATATACTGCCTTGTAATAGGGATCGTTTCAAATCCTAGAACTGAATTTGTATGACTATATATAGTCATTATTTTGAGATTCGATTTTATGAGTTTAGCCATAAAAAAAAACCTAGCCGAAGCTAGGTTTTGACGAATAGCGCGATTTACTTGTTAAACATCGCATCATGTGCTTCTGCAAGGGCACCTAGCTCTTCTTTGGTTAGATTTGGGAAAATCTTATCAATCGCGATATGAATTGCTTTAATCACGGCAGAAGAACCGATATCGGCTGCTTTACGTTTAATCATGCCTAAATCGAGTGTTTTATTAAAGTCATTCATAAAATGACGTACTGCAGCTTCAGCAAACTGTTTATACAGCTCACCAAAAGCAGCTTTATTGACATCTACACCTGATTTAATTTCGGCATAACTGTTTTTAAGGTTAGTGACCAGTCCAGCATCTAAGCTCAGACCTACACGATGAGCGCCGACTGTGTCCTGAAATAAACTTCGTTCTGAAAATTCAATGGATTGTTTCACCACATCATTCGGAGATTTACCCAGTAGCTGCTTTAACAATACAGCGACTGTTGATTTGACATAGCCAGCCAGTTTTTCTGCTGTGTCGCGCTTGTCGCTTGCAGGAAACAGATGAACAGGAGCTAATATAGTTGCACCAATGATTTCTTCATTAATCAGCAAAGCTGTTTTATCACGTAAAGGATAAAGTGGTTCACTCGAATTTTTTTTCGCGTGACCAGTTTGGATACTGCTTAGAAGTTCCTCAGAAGGAATAAAACCAAAAAATGGCATCACTAACCTCAATTTTTTTATTGTCGCGCCAATCGAATGGGGCGAGGCATCCATGTTAAATCCGATACACGACAAGGGTTGATATCCAATCCACCACGGCGTGTATAGGCAGCATATACCATCAGCTGACTTGGTTTTAAATGTTGCCAAATATCGGCAAACATTTGCTCCACACATTGTTCGTGGAAACCATTATGCTGACGGTAAGAAATAATATAAGCCAGAATACTACGATAACAAGGCTTAGTGCCTTTATACCTTATAAATACCGTTCCCCAATCAGGTTGACCCGTGACTGGACAGTTACTTCTTAATAAATGTGAATAAAGTTGAATTTCAACTTCATCTTGCGCTGCATCTTCATCTAACGAGAGTAAATCTGCATTTGGATGATTTTCTAACTGGGTGGGTTCTAAGTCATCAATACAGATGCCTTGCGGTTTTGAAATTTCAACTTCATCAACATGAAATAGATCAATAGTCACAGCGGCATTGGCTGCAGCAGATAAGTCTTTTTCAACGGTTGCTTTAAACGCTGCCTGAGAATCAAATTTGGTAAAGTTCATACTATTAAAGTAGAGCTTTAAAGATTTCGATTCGATGAGGTTGTCTGAACTTGCAGGCAAAGTTAAACGGCCAATAGCGACTTGAGGCACACCAGAAGCATTTAACCAAGAAATTTCAAAAACATGCCACCAGTCTGTACCTTGGCGGATGCCTTCCACATGGGCATATTGTTCACGTGCAGTGGCACGTGCAATCGGAAACAGAATAGCAGGTTGATATTCTGTTGGGTAATTGGTGTCTTTGCCTAAAAGGGATTGTTCTACACTCATTATTCACGCATTCCTGAACCACGAGAAAGTAAATGATACGCCACGCCATAAAGTACAACGCAACATGCAGTAATAACTGTCAATGAAATGCCGACATTCACATCGCTATGACCTAAAATACCGTAGCGGAATGCATTGACCATATACACGACAGGGTTGATTAAAGAGAGATTTTGCCAAAAAGGACTCAGTGATGAGATGGCATAGAAAACACCGCCTAAATAAGTCAGCGGAGTCAGGACGAAAGTCGGGATAATCGAAATGTCGTCAAAAGACTTTGCATAAACAGCATTAATAAATCCGCCAAGAGAAAACAGCAGCGAAGTAATGAGAACTGTATATATAGTTACGAAGATATTGGTCAGGTGTAATTCAGTAAAAAATAGGCTCATCGCAGTGACAATAAAGCCGACTAAAACACCACGGCAAACACCACCGATCACATAACCCCAAAGCACCATGTGTAACGGCACTGGACTCATGATTAATTCTTCGATGCTTTTTTGAAATTTTGCACTAAAGAAACTGGATGACACATTGGCATAGCTGTTGGTAATGACCGCCATCATAATTAAGCCGGGCACGATGAACTGCATATAGCTAAAACCACCCATTTGCCCAATGCGTGAACCGACTAAATTACCGAAAATCACAAAGTACAAACTCATGGTGATTGCCGGTGGGAGAAGGGTTTGCGGCCAAATACGCATGAAACGGCGAATTTCTTTATACACTAAGGTGTAGAGGGCAATACACAGTTGGTTAAAATTCATTGTGCTGCACCTTCAAGATTTTTTTCGACCATACGGACAAACAGTTCTTCTAGTCGGTTAGATTTATTACGCATACTTCGAACCTGAATACCTTGAGATTCCATGAGTTGGAATAAATCATTCAAGGTATGGCCTTTATCCATAGTGACTTCTAAGGTGACAGGATCTACTAAGTTGAAACGGACACCAATAATTTCTATATGGATCGGTTCAATGGGTTCGGCTAGATCGAAAATAAATGTTTCTTCATTCAACTGGCTGAGGAAACCTTTCATGCTGGTGTCTTCTTTAATCACACCACGATCAATAATTGCGATTCGACGGCACAACATTTCAGCTTCTTCTAAATAGTGTGTCGTTAAAATAATGGACGTGCCTTTTTCGTTCATTTCAGTGAGGAAATCCCACATCGAACGGCGTAGTTCAATATCAACACCAGCAGTCGGCTCATCTAAAATCAGCAGTTTAGGTTCATGCATCATGGCACGAGCGATCATTAAACGGCGTTTCATACCGCCCGATAGCATGCGTGCTTGGGTGCTACGTTTTTCCCAAAGGCCAAGCTTTTCTAAATATTCCTCTGCACGTTTCTCTGCTATCTTTTTAGAAATACCGTAATAACCAGCTTGAGTCACCAAAATATCAAATGTTTTTTCAAATTGACCAAAGTTAAATTCTTGAGGTACAACGCCCAAACACTGCTTTGCATGCGAGGGATGGGTATCTAAATTGTGCCCAAAAATTTCGACAGTACCTGAAGTTTTACGGGTTAGTGAACTGATAATACTAATCGTGGTAGATTTTCCTGCACCATTGGGACCTAAAAGTGCATAAAATTCACCTTCGGGTACTGTTAAATCAATACCTTTAAGCGCCTGAAACCCATTTTTATAGGTTTTTGACAGCTGCTTTAACGTTAGTGCATCAGTCATAAATAATTCACTCTATAAATAGTATGAGTATTGTGCGATATCGGGGCAAATAAACCAAGTAAATCGTATGGAATTCTGCATTTTAAAAATAGAACGTTGTATAAAGCTTAAGCAGAAAAATACCTAACATCTATATAGTTGCTTTACCTTACAGTTTTTTTTGTTATGATGTGCGCAATCCAAAATAAGCGCTCATAGCTCAACTGGATAGAGTACAGGTCTCCGAAGCCTGTGGCGTGGGTTCGAGTCCCGCTGAGCGCACCATTTCCTTGTTTGATCATATCCGAATTAATCCTAATATTATTAAAAATTAATAACTTATATCTACTTATTGTCCGATAATGTCCGAGGGCGTTTTAGGATACCGTAATCTTTTACGGTATTTTTTACGGTACATTCCATTTCTGACAAAAATATACCGTAAAAATGCCTAAATTAGTTATCAGTCTGACTGACTCAAAAATTAAGTCTGCAATATCAATGCAAAAGAAATCATTTGAAAAGAATATTAAGCTTTCAGATGGTGGTGGCCTTTATTTATTGTTAGATAGAAAAGGTGGGGCATATTGGCGTTTTGATTATATTCGCCCAATCTCTAAGAAAAGAGCCACTATAGCTATCGGTATTTATCCAAGTTGTACATTGGCCAGAGCTCGTGCAAAACGAAGTGAGTTTAGAGAACTGCTTGCGCAGAATATTGACCCAGCAATTCAAAAGCAAGATAAACAGTCCCAATGTCGAAATAATAGTTTTAGATCAGTAGCAGATGAATACCGTAAGACTGAAGAGCTGGAATCAAGTACACAACGTCGGAATCAGTTTATCTGGGATAAGCTTTATGTTGCTATTGGTGAGTTCCCCATTGATTCGATAACAGCCACTCAAATTTTGGAAGTATGCCGTCTTTATGAAAGACAAGGTAAGACTGACTCAGCAAAGCGAATGAGAAGTAAAGCATCTCAGGTGTTTCGGTATGCGATTGCTTTGGGTTTATGTCAATTTAATGTTGCTGACCAAATTAGCGGTATTTTGAAGGTGGGTAAAGCTAAGCATCGAGCGGCTATTACTGATGAGCAAAAGCTAGGACAACTATTAAAGAATATTAATACACATGCAGGTCGTGGGGATATTGCTATTGATTATGCAGTCAAAATCTTACCCCATGTATTTGTGCGTCCTGGAGAATTACGTGCAGCAAAATGGGCAGATATCGATTTTAAAAATAGAACATGGAGTTATACACCGCCTAAGACCAAAAATCAGACAGCCCTACAACATATTGTTCCTTTGTCTGATCAAGTCTTGAAGCTGTTCCAAGAATTGTATTGCATTACTGGATATACCGAATATTGTTTTGTGTCTATGCGAGATAAAACGAAAACCATCAGTGAATCAACTATTAATAAACGATTGAAACAATATGGTTTTGAAAATGGTGAGACAACAGGGCATGGCTTTAGAGCTACGGCAAGAACTTTATTAGATGAAGTTCTAAAATTTCCTATTGAACGTATAGAACAACAACTTGCACATCAGGTTCGCGATATGCATGGTCGAGCGTACAACCGTACTAAGTATTTGGAGGAGCGTTCAGTGATGATGCAAGCATGGTCTGATTATTTGGATCAATTAACGCATAAAAATGTAGAGTAATTAATTTAATAAATATTAGTAAGTTATAGTTTCAGTTAAGTTGACGCCACCTCTGCGAAATACATACTAAAGAAGAAATTTAAACGATAATTTGTACAACTGATGACATCTCCTGTCATTTTTATGCCTTATCTTCATTTTTCAATTGAATTGATACTTTAAGTAGTTAAGTTTGATAGAAATATTGAAAGGAAATTTGTATGAAAATATGCCCAACTCCATTTACGAACAAACAAAAGAAGAACGCCTTACAACGTATTTCTAGAGCATTAATACTTGGGAAAATAAAGTGGGCTGAATCAAGAAAATTCTATTTAGCAATGTTGCACCTAGCACGTTATTTAGATCGACTAAACTTAATTTAAAGAAAATAAGACTTAATTTTTTGTGAATTGGTGTAACTTTTTGTACATTTAATGTGTTATATTTCAAATATAAATCAAATATAACTTTGATGTTACTTTTTAAAAATTAGAGATAATTAATGAAACGTGATGATTCTACTCATGAGCGTTTAGCTGACCGATTGGCCAATATTTTAACGAAATTAAATATGGGATATCAGTTAAGTATAAAAGAACTAGCCTCAGAATTTGGGGTAAGTACACGTACTATCTCGAGAGATTTTGATCGTCTCAATACTTATTTGCCATTGCTACAAGATAATGAAAATAAAAGATATTACTTAGAATCAAATTATTTAGGGAAAATTGCACCAAAAGATATCCGTAATTTTGCACAGCTCTCAGGAGTTAGTCATTTGTATCCTTCATTGGATATGTCCTTTCTGCGTGAACTTTTAGATAGTCGAGCTCATCAGATTTATAGTGCTAAGGGGTACTCTTTTGAAGATGCAAGTCAGTTTAAAGGACTATTCAAAGTTCTTGGAAAAGCAATTCAAGAATATCGACAAATTGGTTTTGTATATAAAGGAGAACCTAGACTGGTTCAACCTTATCGCTTGATTCATCATCATGGTAGTTGGTATTTGGCAGCAGTTAGAAAAGATCAATTGCGTACTTATCGCATTTCACATATTCAGCTTACGCACTCTTCGCATGATTATTCACAATTTATTCCAGATCAAAATATTGTAAAACTTGTGGAAGATGATGACAGCATCTGGTTTGGACAGGATAAACAGGAAATCATTTTATCTATTGATAGTCAGGTTTCTTTTTATTTTAAGCAACGTCCGATACTGCCCGAGCAGCAAATTGTCAAAGAGTTACATGATGGTGGATTGCTGGTTTCTTCTAAAATTAATCATGACATGCAGTTATTGCCTTTGATTCGATTCTGGATTCCTCATTTAAAAATAGTGAGTCCGAAAGGATTACAGAGACAATTAGAAATAAGTTTAAAAGAATATTTGGTTTTAGGTTAAAAAAAATTTCATTTAAAAAATTATTTATGAGTTGGTTGGATAGGGGTAAGGGTACGTGAATAGTCATATTAATTTAAATCATCCTGAGAATATTTATGATGATTTAAAAGAGAAAATATCAGATTTGATTGCGAAAATTGTTAAAAATGAGCAGGTTTTAGATACTAATTTAGTGGGAGAAAAACTAAATGAATCTAAGCAAATTTTAAGCTTTCAGCAAAAAGAAATTGAAAGGAAGATAGATGAACTTAAACGTAATTCCGAATGGGATTACTTTACGATTGCTTTTTTCGGTGAAACTAATGCAGGTAAATCGACACTTATCGAAGTGTTACGTCTGCTGTTCGCTGAAAAAACTAAAAATGAAATACAAGCAAAATTCAAAGCACTTAAAGATGAATTTTCATTAGATGAAGAAGCATACGGAGAGTTAAAAAATGCTGATAATGAAATTAGTCATAAAATTTTAGAAAATAATAAAAAATTAAAGGAGATAGATCAAACCTATACTCAAAAATTAGAAGATTATCAAAAAATACTTAATGCTCTTAAATATGAGCATGATGAGCAGATTGTTAATCAGTCTTTATTAAATGACCAAAAACTTGAAATTTTTAATACTCAGATTGTGTCTTTAAAAGAGAAAGTTCAATAGATTTCTTTCATAAGTCATTTTTCACTCAGCTCCAAGTTATAAATTCCAGCAATTAGATTGAATCTTAATGCTAGTCTTTTGCCTCGATTGCGATATCGCTCAGCAAGAATTTTGAAGGTTTTCA
>NZ_VPDC01000011.1:0-139849 GCF_013417875.1 Acinetobacter sp. YH12219 | reverse complement strand
AAAGCTCGTAGTATTCATGGATTTCTGAGTGGGATTTACGCATCGTTATGTGCATATCAACTTAATCATCAAAATAAACCAACAATTCAAATTATGGAATCATTGGCTTAAGCGGGATTCGGGTTATTATTAATAATAGAGGCTTGTTCTGATGGCAGATTTGATAAGCACATAGCGATACATAAATGCTTGCGAAATAACCTAAAAGGGAACGATGATGACCGTTCACCAAGGATAAACAAATACACTTAAATAAAATGTGAAATTCATCAAATTAAAATTAACAACATATGCACACATCTCAAACGTGTACGATTTTAGTGATTAAATTTATAAAAATAATAAATAAAATCAAGATTATAAAATTGTGAAAGGCACTAAATTACGCTATTTTTTAGAGGTGAAATTTTTGAGATTTTTGCTGTGAATTTAAAGGCAATTTTATGGGTGGGGAGTATTGGATTTGCATTACATGGTTGTACAACCATGCAGAGTTTAAACCCAAATTCATTTAATCATTATGCATCACCACAAGAAGTGATCAATCAAAAAGGGCTAAATAGCTCAAATGGAAAGGCGAAAGAATACGTCTATGATTGGGGACCACAAAAGAAAAATGTGGAAGTAGAATCGCTCATACCTAAGCAAAATATGAGCAGTTACTGCCAAGCCAAAAATGGCAAATTTATTCAACTGAATAAAAGCAATTTGAACCAAGTCAAAAATGCATGGAGTCGTAAATTATTAGCGACCTATAGCAGTATAAAACAGAGCACAGGTGTGTTTCAGTGTAGTCAGGCAGATGGACAACGTTGGATGGTTGCTATTGAACCCGTTTCAGAGCGTAAATCGAATGACCGTTCTGAAACCCGCTTAGTGAGTTTGTATACAGCAATTATTGGACCCGAAGAACGTCGCAAAAACTATAATAAACAAGAAGAAACTGTAGCTAAAAAAGCCACACCAAGCAAAGCAAAAGCAACGACAACAAAAAGCAATGCGAAAGAGGAAGCAAAAAAAGAAGTAGAGACTAAAAAAGAAACCAAAGCCAAAGAGCCTGAAAAAAAACCTGTAGTGAAACCAGTTGCAGAAACATCGCAACAGATACAAATGCGCTTATATGTGAATGCACGACGTGACCTGAATGCCGGAAAAAATCAAGTCACCGCTTGTAATAATGCACAGCGCGCTTATAGCTATGGCAAATTAAATGGTGCAAATGCCAATAGAGCCTATGCTGAATCAGGTATGCTCGTTGCAAAATGCTTAACCTCAGTGCCTGCATATAGCAAAAGTTATCCAAACGCCAATGCAAGAGCAAAAGGCATCTTACAAAACTTAGCGACTAACTATAACCACGCAGGGGCAAAAAATATGTTGAATCGTATGAAATAAACTTCAACAGGATAAAAGCCATTTGGGGAAATAGGCTTTTATCCTGATCCAATGATGTACTCAGATAAAATTTAAAAAAATAATAAGGAAAACCATGATTTTAGTAAAAGAAACTTATTTTAATGCGCCATTATTTGACCGAGAATTAACAGAAATTACAATCAATATCGAGCAAACACCCTTCTTTTTGAATGATCGAGGGCATCCAACATATTTAGCGTCACTTGGGGCGGGGATTCATTTAATTACAGAGTCAGCCACCAATGCGAAAATGACGATGGGAAATCCCTACGATGTACCTTCCGAAATTTCGACTAAAATTACCAATTGGGGGGAGCAAACGGAGCTTGAATTTGAAGGGCAACACTTCGAGTTTATGCCATTGGTGGCAAGCAAAGAAAACGCGGCAGCTTTTGGTATCACCTTAGTTCAGGCAGGTGAAGCGATTCAGATTCATTCAAATCAAAAACGACTGTCAGAGATTCATTATGAATATGGCATGATGGCAGGTCATTATTTGCCATATGAAAGTGCAACATCAAATTTAAATGGCGGTAAAACTTTAACACCATTTGTCATTACTGATTTAGAACACCATGACTTTCCGCATATTTTTAGTGCGACAGATCAGGATCATTTGCCTCTGGTCATCTCAGTGGGACGCTATTTTCCAAATCTAGGCAAGATTTACTTGGCAGATTTATGGGTCAATCCGGGAGATGCTTTATACATTCCTGCGAAACCAAAATATTTAAATCCCGAGTTTATTGACCTACATAATAACCGTAATGCAGCACTTGCATGTTGGCGAGGTGATAGCAATAAATCGACATTGACCACCCATAGTTTGCTCGATACCCATGGAAATTTTTACTGGTATTGGAATAGAAGGCCAACGATTCATCCTCTCATCTATGCACCGACTAGCAAAAATGAATAGTTGAGTTACATAGACCAAACAGCAAATACAGCACTTCATGATACAAAGGTGACTCAAGTTTTGGGAGTTTGGTCTATGGCTTACGGTTTATCTAAAAAATTACATCTACGTTTTTCACGACCAGCAGGTTTGGCTTTATTGACACTCATCATGTTCGGGTCGACTCAGGTGAGTTTGGCGAGTCCTACGGTCGATCAGCTCAGTCAATGTTTAGTGAAATCGACCACTGCTGCGGATAAAACAGCGGTGCTGCAATGGACCTTTTCTGCCTTGGCAGCGCATCCAGATTTAAAACAATACAGTAATGTCAGTGATGCGCAAAAAACGCAACTCGATAAAAATCTGGCTCAAGTGATGCAGCGAATTTTGGTGGAGCAATGTTCTACGCAAACGCAGGCTGTAATTAAAGCCGACGGTCTACAGGCTGTAGGCGAAAGTTTTCAAGAGCTTGGTAGTATCACGGGGGATGAAATATTAAAGACGCCTGAAATTAAACAACAATTACAAGGCGTACTGCGTTATGTCGATTTGAATAAATTGGTGACCAAATTTTTAACCCCAGACATTTGGAATAAGTTAGGTGTGGTTCGTTAATTTTATTTTGAGTAAATAAAAAATGCTCCTTTTATACAAGGAGCATTTTTTATGGATTCACCCTAAATGGATGATGATCCAATGCGTTTTAGTTTCGTGACTCAAGCATTAAATGGTAATCGTCGCGCCTAATGCTTTAACAAATTGCGCCATCCACGCAGGGTGAGCAGGCCAAGCAGGAGCAGTAACTAAATGACCGTCGGTCACTGCATCCGTGACTGCAATATCTGCGTACTGACCGCCAGCCAGTTTAACTTCGGCGGCACATGCAGGATAAGCGGAACATGTACGGCCTTTCAGTACATTGGCTGCTGCCAAAATTTGCGCACCATGACAAACCGCTGCAATAGGTTTTTTCGCCGCGTCAAATTCGCGTACGATTTCAATCACACGTGCATTCATACGTAAATATTCAGGCGCACGACCGCCCGGGATCACTAAGCCGACATAGTTTTCTGAGTTAACTGCATCAAAGTCATAGTTAATCGCAAAGTTATGACCGCGTTTTTCGCTATAAGTTTGTTCACCTTCAAAATCATGAATGGCTGTGGCAATGCTGTCGCCAGCTTTTTTGTCAGGACAAACGGCATGAACGGTATAACCAAGACCAACTAAAAATTGAAAAGGTACCATTGTTTCGTAGTCTTCAGCATAGTCGCCCACGAGCATAAGAATTTGTTTTGACATGATGTAACCCTCTGTTGAAATATGATTTATATCAATTTTTCATTTACCTTAGCATATTGAAATGACAGTTTTAAGCAGGCTGTAAATTCTTTAGTTGTATATTTTTATCTGGATTTATAAAAGTTATAGATGGTTATAGTTCAAATTATGATGAGTTTAGTAGGCTAGATGCTATCAATTATTAATGACTTTGGTGTTTTTCACATAGCTTTAAAAAGTTAAATATTTATCTCTCCCTTGTGCAGCAGTGCTGCTTATCTCCTAAAAGGAGAGGGGGGATATCCAAAAAATCGTTTAAGTATTTATTCACTTTGAAAGCTCCCTCTCCCATTAGGAGAGGGATAAATCACAGCAAATCAGGATAAAATTTTTCATAGTCTAGATTTGGTTCATGAGTTACTTGCAGCTTGCCTTTAGATCCTGTGACATAGCTATTGATCTCTTTAAGTGGTTTCTCATGCCAACCGATATTGAATGCACAAAACGTATTTTCTTTTTTAAAAAATTCTAGATGACTGTATGGCAAGTGATTGTGAATCCAATATGCAATCTGTTTCCAATTATTTGGGTCTTTTTCAATTAAATCGATGAGTGAGGGAATGATAATACACGCCGTTGCACCGTAGCCTTTTGCGTCAGGATAGTCCCAAATATGGCTTGCAAAGTTTTTCTCATTGCTCGCGCAGTTGTGTCCTTTTTCATTGCCGATTTGGTTCACGCTTGGTGAACGTTACGTGGAACGAATGGCAATACGTCCAAACTTTTCTTGCAGTGGTTCAAGTAGTTCTTCGCAGAGTTTTGATCCCATACGAATCGCAATGTCAGGATGGTCGGGGAAATTTGGTACACCGTACCAATTGGCGATTTCGCTATAGAGGAAATCACGCATAAAAAAAGACTTTGACAGTTGAATACGTCCTAAGTCTTCGAGTTTGGCGATAGAGGATACTTTTTTGATGGTCATTTTGTTTTTGGTGTGAAGTGTTTGGATTGATTGTATGTTTAAAATTTTGAAAATTAAATATTTACCTCTCTCTAGCCCTCTCCTTAAAGGAGAGGGAACTTCCAATACTAAATTATAACGGCAAATAATTTATAATGAGAGCTCCTTCTCCCTCTGGGATGAGAAGCACTGCTTCGCAAGGGGGATGAGGGTAGAAGTCACGCATGAAAAAAGACTTCGAAAGTTGGATATATCCTAAGTCTTCGAATTTGGCGATTGAGGATACTTTTTTTGATGGTCATGTTGTTTGAGCTAGGTGTGATTCGAGGCTTAATATGACTAATGGAAGAAGCCAATAATTATTTTGATAATCAAAACAATAGGGGTGAAGATCAGTTCAAGGCCATCTGCAATGTTCTGCCAAAATGAAGTTCGATTATGCCGATTTTTACGGAGTGTACCAAGCTTATTTCGTGTTTTGGGTAAGATAAATGGAATTGCAATTACTAGTACAAAAATGCTCAGTGCAAGTTGAATGTAGAGCTGTAATTGGTTGGCTGTCATTAATTATTTTTTTATTTTGAATCAGTATAGTGCAAATGTTTAGCTTTAAAAAATACCTTTCCTTTACCAACTCAAAATATATTCTGAGGATGCTCTCACTTGCGCTGCGTTTTAAAGCAGTGCTTTAAAACTTGCTCAGGAGAGGGAATCACGTGTATCGCACTGATCACATGAAAAAGTCTTCCTTTTCTAACGGGAGGTTTAGTGCAATTTATAGTTAATTAACTTCTTTATATAATTTTTCAGGTTTGAATGCCTCTATATTGAAGTAATGTAATTCTTTATTTATACTGTATTCTCTAAATGGGATTTTTTGAATTTGAATATAAGAAAATGTCTTATAATCACTAATTACTTTACCATTAATGAAATCTATGAGGTCTTGTACTTCGAAAGTATTATTAGACCAAACATTAAATTTTTTCATTTTAAAAATAATTTTTCCATCAATTAAAAAATTAATCAAATCATAGGCACATATAATGTGCGATTCTTCCATTTTATGCCCACTAAAAAGCCTATTAGAGTTAATTACACCATAATGTAAATTGTATCTCTTAAAATTTATTTTTAGTTTAAGACATAGGTTTTTAAAAGTAGATATATCTGATAGATTTTTTTTAAACTTTTTAATTTGTGATTGTGCTTTTAGTAAATGACTGTATGTATTTCTTAATTCATAGCTATTAACTGGATGGTAGGGATTTTTACATTCAAATATGAAAATATTATTTGTATTTTCATCTACAATTATTAAATCAATTTCATCTTTCCCAAATTTAAAATCTTTTTCTACAATAAAGCCTCTGGAGTTGAAAATTTTTTCTAAAGTGTCAATCATCATATCATGGCCTTGCTTTGGGATAGATAAACTTTTATCTTGTGACCATAGGCTGTAACGAATAAAATTTGACATACAAAAAATTGTAGGAGAAATAATTAAAGAATTTTTTAAAAAAATGAAAGGTGTATATTGCAAGTCAAAGCTATCATTAATTTTTTCAAAATCAGATGAAAAAATTTCTAATAATTTTGATATTTTTTCTGGATTTAGATCAGGATAAATATTTGTAATAAAGCTTATGAAAGTTTCTATATTAAAGACAGGGAGAATAGATCTTAATAAAACTTTATGTCTTAATTTAAATTCTTTATATTCTATTTCGGCCGCTTTCCTAAAAATAAAACTAGTGAAAATGAACACTCTATGAAGTGATATAATATCGAGTATAGATAGTCCCTCTTTAATTTTAAAATCTAGAATACTATTAGGATAGTAATTGTCAAATAATAATCCTTCTAACATTTGAGACTCATTAATATATAAGGATCGTGTGTTGAATAACTCTAGGAATTCAGGTATACACATAATTTTTAGAGTAATTCTTTCAAAATAATTACTGCCTTTAATCTCATAGAATTTTTTTATATCTTCATCTTTAAAATCATTAAGAAAATCAATTAAAGTTTTTCCTTCTTTTAAGCTTCTAATTGCATTGTTATTCATCGCAATTTTTGATTTTGTATATCCCCATGATATTGCTTTATCAATTTTGGTATTCTTAATTGTTAATATTTTTTTTTCTAATGAAACATCAAAGTCAAAGAAATCTATTTTAATCTCAAAATCTTTATATATTAAAATCTTCTTGATAGAGTCAATAATTATTAATACAGAGGTATGGGGGAGACTTTCATTTATAAAGCTTTCAGAAATAAATTCAGAAGGGTGAAGCTCTTTTAAACAAAAAATAAAATATGAAATGCATTCTAATAGATCTTCAATAGATATATTTTCTGATTGTGAGAAATGTTTTTCAGGATTGTCTATTAGACCAAAAGTCTTTTCGTAAAACTCTTGATCGGCTGAGGCTAATAATGTTTTAAATAGAAATTTAGAATCTTTAATGTTGTTAATAATTATATTGTATTCATGGGTAATATCTGAGCTGAGAATATAAAAATTATTAAGATTTTGTAGATATTTTTTATTGGATTCATGTAAGTTTTCAATTGTTAATAATATTTTTAAAATTTTTTTTGTTACTTTTGCCTGAAAATGATATTTAGAGATTCTAAAAATTCCTAAGTTTCTAAAATTAATTATTAAAATGTCATTTGGAATAGTAGATTTAATGAGTATATTTACATATTTTGAAGAGTCTTCATAACTTTTTGGTATTAAATGCTGTAAATCTTGGGTAATTTTTTTTAAATTTTTTTCTTTATTCTTTTTTGACCATGAATCATAAATTGCATTCAATTCAATTGTTGCTTCTTCTTCAGATGTAGTTAAATTTAGAAACATGATAAATCCCTCAATTTTGAGGGATTTATCTCATGATATTAACTGACTAGTCAATAAATCAACCAATCAACTTCTTCATTAATTCATTCACTTGAGCAGGGTTAGCTTTACCTTTCGCTGCTTTCATCACTTGACCAACAAGACCGTTGAAAGCTTTCTCTTTACCAGATTTATACTCTTCAACCATCTTCTCGTTAGCAGCAAGAACTTCCTTAATAATCGCTTCAATTGCGCCTGTATCAGTTTCCTGTTTCAAGCCTTTTTCAGCAATAATTTCGTCCGCAGTTTTGCCTTCTTCCCACATAAAGCCGAACACTTGTTTCGCAATCTTACCGTTAATCGTGTTGTCCACAATACGTGCGATCATACCGCCAAGTTTTTCAGCAGATACAGGAGAGTCATGAAGCTCTAGGCCTGCTTTGTTTAAAGCACCAGAGAATTCACCCATCACCCAGTTAGCAGACACTTTACCTTGTGAAGCACCGCCAGCAGCTTTTACGACTTCTTCATAAAACTCTGACATTTCACGAGTAAGCGTCAGCACGTGTGCATCGTACTCAGTCACACCAAAGTCAGCCACAAAGCGTGCACGACGTGCGGCAGGAAGCTCAGGCATGGTTGCCTTAATTGCTTCGATTTGTTCGTCTGCAATGATCACAGGCAACAAGTCAGGGTCAGGGAAGTAGCGGTAATCGTTCGCTTCTTCTTTAGAACGCATTGAACGCGTTTCCATCTTCACAGGGTCGAATAAACGTGTTTCTTGATCAATGGTGCCATCCCATTCCAAGATTTCCATTTGACGTTCAATTTCAACATTGATTGCTTGTTCAATGAAACGGAAAGAGTTCAAGTTTTTCAACTCACAACGCGTACCAAACGGTTGACCCGGACGACGTAAAGACACGTTACAGTCTGCACGGAACGAACCTTCTGCCATGTTACCGTCAGAAATGCCTAACCAACGAACAAGCGTGTGAATCGCTTTAATGTAGGCAACTGCTTCTTCAACCGAACGCATATCAGGTTCAGATACGATTTCAAGCAGTGGCGTACCTGCACGGTTTAAATCGATACCAGATTGACCTTCAAATTGGTCATGGATTGATTTACCTGCATCTTCTTCAAGGTGCGCACGTGTCACGCCAATACGCTTTACAGTGCCATCTTCAAGTTGAATGTCGATATGACCCAAGCCCACAATCGGGTTGTCCATTTGGCTGATTTGGTAGCCTTTAGGAGAGTCAGGGTAGAAATAGTTTTTACGTGCAAATACAGACGCTTGGTCGATATAAGCATCGATACCCAAACCAAAGCGAATCGCAAGATCGACCACTTCTTTGTTGAGTACAGGCAATACGCCCGGCATTGCAAGGTCAACTAGGCTCGCTTGTGTATTTGGGTCTTGACCAAACGTAGTTGATGAACCTGAGAAAATTTTGGTATTGGTTGCAAGCTGAGTGTGAATCTCGATACCAATCACCACTTCCCAACCATCAATCAGGTTAGATTTTGGTTTCGCAGCGTTTTTAGCCATTATGCATTCTCCTCAGCAATTGCAGCGCGTTGTGTATGCCAATCCGTTGCTTGTTGGTACTGATGTACCACAGACAACAATTGAGATTCTGACCAGTAGTTACCAATCAGCTGTAAGCCAACAGGCAAGTTGTCTTTGTCAAAACCAACAGGCGCGTTAATCGCAGGCAGACCTGCCAAGTTCACTGCGATGGTGTAGATGTCACCTAAGTACATTTCTACAGGAGACAAGTTTGCACCAATCTTATACGCCGTAGTCGGTGCAGCAGGAGCCGCAATCACGTCTACAGACTCAAATGCTTTTAAGAAATCTTGTTGAATTAAACGACGTACTTTTTGTGCTTTCACATAATAAGCATCGTAGTAACCCGCAGACAGCGCGTAAGTACCAATCAAGATACGGCGTTGCACTTCTTTACCAAAACCTTCTGAACGTGAACGTTTGTACAAGTCCATCAAATCCACAGGGTTTTCTGCACGGTAGCCATAACGTACGCCGTCGAAACGAGATAAGTTAGACGATGCTTCAGCAGGGGCAATCAAGTAGTAAGTCGGCACGTAGCTTTCAGTCATGTTTAGGTCAATCTCAACCAAGATTGCGCCCATTTCTTCAAGCTTTTTCAGTGACTCTTCAACGCGTGCTTTTACGTCTGCATCTAAACCAGCAACGTTAAAGTACTGTTTAGGAATACCAATGCGTAATCCTTTTACAGAAGTGCCGTTTAGGTTAGCAACATAGTTGTCTACGTCTTTTTCAACCGAAGTTGAATCTTTCGCGTCATGACCTGCCATCACGTTCATGAGGTAAGCACAGTCTTCAGCCGAACGTGCCATTGGGCCGCCTTGGTCTAAAGATGATGCATACGCGATCATACCGAAGCGTGACACACGACCATACGTCGGTTTAAGGCCTGTTAGACCACAGAAAGATGCAGGTTGACGGATTGAACCACCGGTATCTGTACCTGTTGCGAACGGCGCAAGATCAGCTGCTACCGCTGCCGCAGAACCGCCTGAAGAACCACCGGGAACATGGTTTAAGTTCCACGGGTTCGCAGTCGCGCCATAAAATGAATTTTCAGAGGTCGAACCCATGGCGAATTCATCCATGTTCACTTTACCTAAAGTGACAAGGCCCGCAGCTTTACCTTTCGCTACAACGGTCGCGTCGTAAGGAGAGATAAAATTGTCCAGCATTTTAGAACCAGCAGTGGTTTTAATGCCTTGGGTACAGAAAATATCTTTGTGCGCAATTGGTACACCGGTCAACGCAGTTGCATTGCCTGATTTAATTGCAGCATCAGCCGCATCTGCTTGCGCAAGTGCTTGTTCAGCAGTCACGGTCACGTATGACTTGACTTGAGCATCGATTTTTTCAATGCGTTTTAAATAGTGTTCAGTCAATTCGCGTGAAGAAAATTTAGCGCCAGCCAAACCTTCAGACAATTCACGAATTGATAAGCGATGTAAATCTGTCATGAGAAATATTTCTTTACGTTTAATTTGAAAAAATGTTGATCTGAATAAAAATTATTCAATCACACGCGGAACAAGGTACAAGCCATCCTGTACGGCAGGAGCAACTGCTTGATATGCTTCGCGATGATTGGTCTCAGATACCACGTCTTCACGTAAGGGCTGTGGATTGTCGAATGGACTTTTTAGTGGTTCAACACCGTCAGTATCGATGCCTTTCAGGGTTTCCATCATGCCTAAAATTTTATTTAAACTTTGAGCATAGTCGGCAGATTGCGCTTCATCTAGCGACAATCGAGCCAGATGGGCAATCGCTGAAACTGTTTGTGCATTTAGATCTGCAGAATGCTGTGCATCCGATGTAGACATAACATTACCTAATCAGTATTAAAAAAATTCAAAATATCGTGGCTTATAATAAGCGATTGACTTGTTCAAATCATCACATTTAGTTAAAGTTGCCACCTTGCGTCCATATAAAAGTTTAACTGAGAACGTCCCCGTGATTCTAAAACGACTAATTGGCTTGTTTTCGCCGGATCTTGCCATTGATTTAGGCACTGCAAATACACTTATTTATGCGCCAGGACGAGGCATTATATTAAATGAACCGACGGTGGTGGCAATTCGCCACAGTGGTTCACAAAAAATCGTTGCCGCAGTAGGTCTTGACGCGAAGCAAATGCTAGGTCGTACACCTGCAAATATTTCTGCGATTCGCCCAATGAAAGATGGTGTGATTGCAGATTTTGAAGTCACTGAAACGATGTTGAATCAATTCATTGGCAAAGTGCACGAAAAACGTTTGTTCCCACCTGCACCGCGTGTCGTGGTGTGTGTGCCATGTAAATCGACGTTGGTGGAACGCCGTGCAATCCGTGAAGCTGTATACAATGCAGGTGCACGTGAAGTTCGCTTAATTGAAGAGCCAATGGCTGCTGCAATTGGTGCAGGTATGCCCGTTGAGCAAGCTTGTGGTTCGATGGTTGTCGATGTTGGTGGTGGTACAACTGAAATCGCGATCATTTCACTTCAAGGTTGTGTCTATGCAGACTCACTGCGTATCGGTGGTGATGTATTTGATGAGCAAATCATTAACTACGTGCGTAAAGCACATGGTTGTGTGATTGGTGAAACCACTGCAGAAAACATCAAAAAAGAAGTTGGTATGGCGCTTCCAGAAGAAGGTGCGAAACCTTTGGAAATCGAAGTCCGTGGTCGTAACTTGGCTGAAGGTGTACCTCGTGCGATTACCGTAACTTCTGACGAAGTGACTCAAGCGATTTCTGATCCACTACAAAACATTGTGGCTGCGGTTAAATCTGCACTAGAGCAAACGCCACCTGAGTTGTCTTCAGACATCGCAGAGCGCGGTATTGTGTTGACTGGTGGTGGTGCATTACTTCGCAATCTTGATAAGCTTCTTGCAAAAGAAACAGGTCTTCCTGTCGTAGTTGCAGAAGATCCACTATCATGTGTTACACGTGGTGGCGGTAAGGTTCTCGAATTCTTCGATAACCCAAATCATGACATGTTATTTGTAGGCTAAGAAAAGGACTCGGCGGGTGCAAACGCAACTGTTTTCAAGACAACCGCCATCTTTTCGCTCATTTATCATTGCGGTGATTACATGCTTGGTGGTGCTTTTCTTTGATTGGCGCATGCCACATGTAATTCAACCGGCCAGAGACGTCTTGTATGCGGCATATAATCCAATTTATGCACTAGCAAGCTATCCAGTGTTATCGCGAGAATGGCTGAATCAACAAACCAAGTCCGAAGCTCAATTACGTCGTGAAAATACCGCGATGCAAGCAGAGTTAATTCAGGCTCAAGTCCGTTTACAGAAACTTTCTGAACTTTCTGCTGAAAATACTCGACTGCGTGGACTACTCGATACACCACTCATCATTGATGGTCGTATGGAGATTGCCGAAGTCATTGGTACCGATGCTGATCCCTTACGTCATATTATTGTGATTAACCGTGGAGCTAGCAGTCAGCTTAAAGTGGGACAAACTGTACTCGATGACAAGGGCATTATGGGGCAAATTATCAATGTTTACCCACATAGTAGCCGTGTCATGTTGCTCTCAGACAAAGAGCACTCTTTATCCGTGCGGATGGAGCATACCGGTATGCGCGCAATCGTTACGGGTACAGGTGACTTAGGTCGACTTAATATGGAATACGTGCCAACCAGTGCCAATATCAAAGTCGGTGAAAAAGTCTATAGCTCAGGGCTAGGGGCACATTTCCCAGCGGGTTATTTGGTGGGGACAGTGTCGAAAGTCAGTCGTCACAATAGTGGTGAATTTGCCCAAATTGATATCAATCCTGCTGCACAATTGGCAGGCGGTCATCATGTGGTTGTGCTATTTTCCGATTCTTTAGCGATGGAGCAACCGCATGTCACTCGCTAAGCTTAGTCGTCATACAGAGCGCGACCCATTATTTCCGATTATCTTTTCCATCATTTTGGCATCCGTGCTGATGGTGTATCCGCTTTCTTATGACCTATCGGGTTGGCGCCCATTATTCATGATGATGATCATGTTATTTTGGGTACTCTGTCAGCCGACATGGTGCGGTGTTTGGTTTGCATTTGCCACAGGTCTATTTACCGACTTATTGACTGATGCGCCTTTTGGTATGAACGCACTGAGTTTTGTGGTCATTGCATTTGTGACACGCTTTTTAACCCGTGAACGTCGTATCCTCACATTTGGTAATTTATGGATTATTGCTGCAATGGCAATTTTCGCGCATTTACTGTTTGTGTGGATTGTTCAAGTGATGGGTGGGGCACAGTTTTCATTTGCTCGCCATTGGCAGCCAATTGTTACTAGCTTACTCATTTGGCCAATCATGTATTACTTCCTGAGAAAATGGCGCATATAATTTTAGCTTCGAGTTCTCCTCGACGACGCGAACTTTTACAACAATTAGGTCTGGAATTTGAAATTTTCAGTCCAGATATTGATGAGTCCGTGTTGGAAGGAGAACCTGTAGCGGATTATGTAGAGCGTTTAGCACGAACCAAAGCTTCCGCAGTACAACAACAATTCCCTAATGCTATCGTTATTGCCGCCGATACCAGTTTAGGCGTAGATGAGCACATTTTAGGAAAACCAGCGTCGAAAGCACATGCTTTTTCTATGTGGGAAATGATCTCTGGACGAAAACATGATGTGTTTTCAGGTGTTTGTGTCAGTACAAAAGATCAAATATACAGTATAGTAGTGCGTACACAGGTTGAATTTCAAACGCTGAGTCTAGCTGACATGGAAAGCTACTGGGCAACAGGTGAACCAATCGGCAAGGCGGGAGCCTATGCTATTCAAGGAATTGCTGCGCGCTATATTCCTTGTATTGAAGGGAGCTACAGCAATGTCGTTGGGCTGCCTTTGCATGAAACCGTACAGTTATTACAGACAGTTAAGGCATTAAATTAACTGCTGCAACACAAGAATTTTTATAATGTTTTGAGTTTTGATATGTCTGACGAGTTGTTGATTAACGTCACACCGATGGAATGTCGTGTGGCGTTGATTCAAAACGGTACGGTCAATGAATTATTTGTTGAACGCACCGTGAAGCGTGGGTTAGTGGGCAATATTTATAAAGGGAAAGTTGTTCGTGTGCTTCCGGGTATGCAGGCTGCTTTTATTGATATTGGATTGTCGAGAACGGCTTTTTTACATATCAATGATATGGTCTGGCAGCGCAATCAACCGACCCCGAACGTTTTTGAGCTGTTACAACCGGGACAAGTACTCACCGTACAAGTCATGAAAGATATGTTGGGTACCAAAGGTGCACGACTTTCTACTGATCTTTCTATTCCTTCCCGTTACCTCGTTTTAATGCCATATGGCAGTCATACCGGTGTTTCACAGCGCATTGAGTCTGAAGAAGAACGTGATCGCTTGCGTAGCATGATTGAACGCATCCAAAAGGAACACAACTTACCGGGTTCAGTCATCGTTCGTACTGCCGCCGAAGGTATTCCTGAATGTGAAATTGCGCAGGACATGGCTTATTTAGCAAAACTGTGGGAATACATTCAACGTAAACAACGCAGTATTGTCGTACCTTCTTTGATTTTTGAAGAGCTACCTTTACCGCAACGCGTCATCCGTGATTTGGCCAATGAAGATACGTCTAAAATTCAGGTCGACTCACGAGAAGTACATGGTAAATTGCAAGAATTTGTCCAAGAATTTGTACCGAGTATGCAAAATCGCTTACTACATTATCCGGGTGAGCGTCCAATTTTTGACTTATACAATGTCGAAGAAGATATTCAAAAAGCCTTACAGACACGTGTAGCACTTAAGTCTGGCGGCTACCTGATGATCGATCAAACTGAAGCGATGACCACGATTGATGTCAATACTGGCTCCTATGTTGGTGGTCGTTCACTTGAAGACACTGTGTTTAAAACCAATATGGAAGCCACACAGGTCATTGCACGTCAGCTTCGACTACGTAATTTGGGCGGGATTATCATTATTGACTTCATTGATATGCAAGAAGCACATCATCGTGAAGAAGTGATGAGCCAGTTTGAGAAAATGCTTGAGCGCGATCATGCCAAAACCAAGATCACTCAAGTGTCTGAGCTGGGTTTGGTGGAAATGACCCGTAAACGCACCCGTGAATCTCTAGAGCATCTGCTTTGTGATTCTTGCCCGACCTGTCAGGGGCGTGGTTATGTGAAAACGGCTGAAACAGTTTGCTATGAAATTTTCCGTGAAATCTTGAGATATGCACGTGCTTATGAATCACAAAGTGGTTTCACTGTGGTGGCACATCCATCGGTGATTGACCGATTGTTAACTGCTGAAGCACCTGCGGTAGCTGATTTAGAGCACTTTATTAGCCGTGTGATCAAGTTCCAAGTGGAAAATTTATATACGCAAGAGCAATACGATATCATTCTGAGCTGAAATTGTAACAGAATATCGTTAAACACTTGTTACAACTGAGATTTTACTTTTGAACTGTTATTTTGAATACTAGACACATCAAATAGCCAAAGCCATTTTCCTGCATTGGACTTGAAAATGGCTTAGCAAAAAGAGGTGTACTATGGGTGTTAGTAAAACAGTAATGAAAAGTGGTCTTAAAACTGTTGTTGAAGCAAAAGCGATCCATTCAGGTTATATCGTGGATGAGCGTGGTAATGAGGTTCAAATTACAGCGTCTATGATTCGTTCTGCTTGTCATCAGTTACTTAAACAGTGCCGAGCAATTAAAGCTTAAATATTGAAATATAAATAATGTAATCTAGAGGGTTAAAGTGCTAACGCGCAATTCTAAAATATTTAATGCGCTAAAATTTTATAAATAATGGAAAATAAACTTAATTATCAGTTCGTATCTACAAGTCATAATTAAACAATAGCAACGGATTTGTTCACCTAAATTTTAGCTTATACACATAAATTGCTCCAAAAAATCAATCAAAGTTCAAATACTAAAAACCCGTCTAGATTGTTCAATTTAGACGGGTTTTTATCATTATGTATGGTTCAAGATGCTGATGAATTGATACCAAATCTAGAAACAGGCGGTTAGCTAACCGCCTGTAACTTTGGGGAATCTTGGTTCACAATAGTTTCAAATCGTTGAATTTCTTCTTCCAAATGCGTCAGTAAATTTTGCATTTTTGGCAGCGCATTACGACATGCGGTTAAACCCACTTCAAGCTTATCTAAATAGCTGGTCATGGTGATATTAAGCGCTTGACCATCCAAAACAATAGACGCTGGGTAGAGCGCTTCTAAACGTGCACCATTCCAATATAACGGCTCTTGTGGGCCGGGAACATTCGAAATGACCAAGTTAAAGGCCTGACGTTTTGGCATGAAGCCTGATGCAATATTTAAACCTGCTGCACTGTAGACAAAAGCACTGTAGTTTAAAATTTGATTCGAGTTCATCCGCTTAAAGCGCTCTTTGGCATTGAGCACACTACGACGCACAATCTTCAACCGTTCTAGCGGATCTTCTTTATGGGTTCCAAGATTGGCCAAAATCATGGTAATACGGTTTGACATATCTGAATCATCGGTACGCACAGATGCAGGCACCATGGCAATCAATGGCTTTTTAGGTAAAGCATTTTGTGTAATTAAATATTCACGTAATGCGCCTGAACAAATTGCAAGCACAATATCGTTAATTGTTACGCCGAGTGACTTGGCAATATGTGACAAACGTGAAAATTCAAAAGACTGAGCAGCGAAACGACGAGAAGAACTAACCCGTTGGTTTAATATTGAACTCGGCGCTTGGAAACTAGACACATAATCTGGGTTACGCCCCATATCTTTCATTACTGTTTGTGACAGTTCGTACAAAACTCGTGGAGTTGAGTCAAGTTGTCCCTTAATGGTCGATAACAGACCTTTCATACGACTGGATTTAGGCTGTTTCAGGCGTTTTGCACGAGGGCCTTCTACACACCATGGTGGCACAATTCTTTTAGCATCTGGGTCATGCGAAAGTGATTTTTCAACTAAACGCATACCTGCAATGCCATCGACCATCGCGTGGTGGATTTTGAAGTACATAGCAAAACGATTGCCTTCAATGCCTTCAATAATATGGCAAGTCCAAAGCGGTTTCGCACGGTCAATCAGCGCACTGTGTTCTTGAGAAATATAAGTCAAAAGTTCACGAATACGACCGGGATGCGGCAGTGCGATATGGCGGAAGTGATGATCTAAATCAAACTCTTCGTCTTCATCCCAAAAGAAGCCGTTGAGTTTATTGTTAAAAGGAGGAATAGGAATGGATTTTGAATTACGAATATCTGCGACTAAATCTTGAATAAAAGTATCTGGTGCATTGTCAGGGATCTGAAATAAAAATAGACCACCTACGTGCATCGGTTGTTGCCGTTTCTCTAAATTTAAGAATATGAAATCAATAGGATGTAATGGACGCATAGCGTTGATTGCCTCACTGCAATTTCTACAGCTGCTCATGTATGAGTAGCATTGTTAGAATTATTAAATTGTCATTTGCAGTATAGCGTTTTTACGTTGAAATGATACGGAATTATGTGTATCGATGCGTTGAAAAAAACCACTGCTATGCAGTGGTTTTGTGATCTTTATTTTTTCATGTTGCCTGCGTGTAAGCCGCATTCTTTATGGGTTGCATCTTCCCACCACCAGCGACCTTCACGTTCGTGTTGATTCGGTAAAACAGGACGAGTGCATGGCTCACAGCCAATCGAGATAAAGCCTCGTTCGTGTAGTGGATTATATGGAATTTCCATTAGACGGATATAGTTCCATACATCAGCGCTAGACCAGTTTGCCAAAGGATTATATTTAATCAATTGCTTGCCCGGACCTGAAAAACCTGGGTCAGCTTGTACCACTGGAATTTCATTACGTGTGCCTGGGCTTTGGTCTTTACGTTGACCTGTGATCCAGCCATCTAAAGTGGCTAGTTTTTTACGCAAAGGTTGTACTTTACGGATACCACAGCATTCTTTATGTTCATCTTGATAGAAGCTAAAAAAGCCCTTTTCTGTTACCAGTTTTTGTACGGCATCACTTTCTGGGAAACAGATTTCAATATCAATTTTATAATGTTTACGGACAGTATCTAAAAATTGGTAAGTTTCAGGGTGTAAGCGACCGGTATCTAAACTAAATACACGAAAAGGAATCCCTAAGTTCGATGCAAGATCAATCAGTACAACATCTTCTGCACCAGAAAAGGAAATCGCAACTTCACCTTGCTGGCTAAGCGCAAGTTTCATAATCTCAGAAGGTGATTTATCTGCATATTCAGATGCAAGTGCATCGACAAGGTCAATAGTAGGGATGGTAGTCATGAATGTCCTGGCTATAGGCTTGGAACGTTAAAACCTATATTAATTTATTTCAGAACTATTTTAATGGAAATGCTAAAACACACTTATCACTAAAAAATAGATACTTATGAAAAAAATAGATTTAAAAAAGAACAATGCATTTTTTTATTCTTCCGCTATGATATTGAAAAAATTTTTTTCACATAACAGAGGGTAGAGTGCATGGAAGTCGTTTGTTTAGATCTAGAAGGGGTTTTAGTACCTGAAATTTGGATTAATTTTGCGAAAAAAACAGGCATTAAAGAACTTGAAGCAACGACTCGTGACATTCCAGATTACGATGTGTTGATGACTCAGCGTTTAAATATCCTAAAACAACACGGTTTGGGTTTAAACGATATTCAAGACGTAATCGCAGATATGGGGCCATTTGAAGGTGCAAAAGAGTTTGTAGAGTGGGTGCGTACTCATTTTCAATTGATTATTCTTTCAGATACTTTCTATGAGTTTGCACATCCATTAATGCAGCAACTTGGTTGGCCAACGATTTTCTGCCACAAATTAGAAACTGATGAAAATGGTATGATCTCAGCTTATAAGCTTCGTCAACCTGATCAAAAGCGTAAAGCCGTTCAAGCATTGCATGGGTTAAACTTCCGGGTGATTGCAGCAGGTGATTCTTATAACGATACGACGATGCTTGGTGAAGCAGATGCGGGTTTCTTATTTGATGCGCCTGACAATGTGATTGCAGAATTTCCACAATTCCCACCAATTCATGGCTATGCTGCATTAAAAGAAGCGATTCGTAATGCTTCAGTTCGTGATATTCCAGCTTAATTCTGTATAGCTGGTTATAGAAAAGGGCGCTTATGCGCCCTTTCTTGTTTAATGCAAAGCTGTTCTAACAACTTAGAAGCGATAGCCTATTTTCAAACCATAGCCAAGCGCATGGTTATCTTCAAATTCACCTACTGGATTACCACCAGTTTGAGCAGTAGCATCACCTAACCAGAAGTATTTAACACCTGCTTGGATGAAATAGTTTTCAGCAGGACTATATTGACCACCTAGACCAACATTCCAATACCCTTCAACAGGGCCTAAAGTCGTAACAGGGTTGCCAGCACCCGAATCGTAACCTACAGATGCAGAACCAGACCATTTGCTGTTAAATTTATGGCCTACACCAACATTAGCTGACCATTGGTCGTCTGAGTAATCAATAAGATTTTGACGGACATGAGGTGCTGGAATTGAACTTACGTTACCAAGTAAAGTTGGTTTAACCGCAAACTGGCTCCAATGTACCCAACGAACATTGGCAAATGCTAGCGTATCTTTAGCAATACCTGTTTGGAAATCTAAGTTAACTGATTGAGGTGTTGTTGCATCAACAGATGATGTCAGCGCACTTAAAGATGGATACGGTAGAAGCGTAGTTTCATTGGATTTTGTATTATGTTCAATTTCAGAGCGGTAGGTAATAGCCGCTTTTAATGCAATTTCAGGAATCGAATAAGCAACACCTGCTAACCAGCCATAAGCTTCTTCACGTTCCATTTCGATGTTATAAGTACCAAGTTTGGCATTACCACCATAAGCAGCTCCACGTAGTTTGATATTGGCTTCTACAGTTTGCCAAACTGGACCTGCATAAAAGTTCCAATTTTCGTTTGGTTGGTAACCAATTAGGGCAGTTAAGCTTTCAGTTTTAACATCTACAGATGTACCTTGAGCACCATTACCAAATACTTGCGATGCAGCATCATATTCAGCTTCTGCACCGTATGGTTGGTCGTAAATTAAACCTAGTGAAATTTTGTCAGTCGCTTGTACTTTGACAGCAGCGGAAGGGAAGTAATATGACTTCGCCATGTCATCGACATTAAGTTCATTTGACTTTACTTCTGCATCTAGAACAGTGATACCTGCTTCTGCATAGTTACCAGGTTGTAAAAATGCAGAAATTGACTGGCCTGAACGATCTAGACCCGCTGCAAATAATGATGCTGTTGGTAAAGCGGTAAGTAAAATTGCGTAGCTAAGGTGATTTAAGCGCATACTTTTCCCTGTTTGTAACTTTTGATGTTATTTCAATGTGTGGAAAGTAACATAAATAGAAAAACAGTAAATAAGAGTTGCTACTCTAAAATTGAACTAGGGAAGTTAAAAAATGAGCATGACTAGAGTATTTATTCTAGTGATTGATAATTATCTTTATGATTTTTAAATGAAAAATTAGAGTAAAAAGCTTAGTTTTTGATAAATGTTTTAGTAAATTTAAATGTTTATTGTTTGATCAAACAAGATAGGGAAAGAATAAAAAGTTAGGGCCATAGCGAACTATGGCCCGAATCATATTTAAATTAGAAGCGGTAACCGATTTTTAAACCGTATGCCCAAGCATCGTTATCTTCAAATGATGCTACTGATTCATTTGTACCAAACATTGATGCAGGTTGTGCTTCAGCATCACCTAACATGAAGTATTTAACACCACCTGCGATAAAGTAGTTAGGCGCTGGGCTGAATTGTAAACCTAAGCCAACGTTCCAGTAGCCTTCAGTAGGACCAAGTGTTGATACAGGGTTGCCTGCACCAGAATCCCAACCTACAGAAACGTTACCAGCCCATTGTTCACTCAATTTACGACCTATACCAACTGTAGCATTGATTTGATCGTCAGAATAAGCAACAAGGTCAAATCCACCAACAGGACCACGACCAAGGGCACCTAATGTTTCAGATGCTTTACCAAAAGCGGTTGGGCGAATTGCAAAATTTGACCAATCTACCCAACGTACATTTGCAAATGCGACAGTGTCGGCCATGATACCAGTTTGAAAATCAAGGTTAACAGACTGCGGTGTGGTGATCTTAGTGTCAGCACGCGTTGAAAAAGCACCGCCTAGTAGAGCACTGCTTCCAGTTTCAGTGGTTGCAGCTTCGTGATCAATCTCAGAACGGTAAGTAATAGATGCTTTTAAAGCAATTTCTGGGATTTGGTACGCTAATCCTGCTAACCAACCAACGGCACTATCTTCTTTCATATTTGCATTATATAAACCGAGAGCTTGGTTTGCTCCATATGCAATACCGCGTAGTTGAACATCACCTTTTACTGTTTGATAAACACCACCGCCGTATATGTTAAAATTTTCAATTGGTTGAAAACCTAATATCATCGAGATATTTTGAGTGTTAACTTCGACTTCCGTTGTTTCGCCCATTAATTGGAATGCGCCAGGGTTACCTGCAACTGGTAGTGTTTGATCTGTTGCACTATATTTAGCTTCTGCACCAAAAGGTTGATCATATAGTAAACCAAAAGAAAAATTATCAGTTAGCTGTAATTTTAATGCTGCTTGTGGAAAATAGTAATCACCCGCCATGTCATCTAGTGATGTATTAGCAAGAGCTCCTAATGTTGGGTTGCTAGCAGGTGCAGTGCTGTTCATCTTCCCTGAAACATTCGGATCTAAAACCGAAATACCTGCTTCAAAATAGTTCCCTGGTTGTAAAAATGCAGAAATAGATTGTCCTGAACGATCTAGTGCTGCTGCAAAAGCACCTGTCATTGGAACTGAAGCAAGAATCATGGCTGTAGCTAAAGTTTTTAATTTCATTCTTCGTCATTCCTTGAGATACGAATTTGATTTTTATGGTTACTGCATATATTCGTTATGGAAAACTTCTTAATACTCTTAGGCTTAATTGTTACTCCATGTGACAAAAATAGCACAATTAAAATAAGAGTAAATGCTCTAGATTGAAAAATATGGCTAAAAGTTGCTATTTTTAGAGTAAAAGTACTAATTAGTATATATAACATTTTGATTATTATTTAATATTTTCATTTAGCGCATTATTTTCTAAACCTAGAAAAAAATTGAAAAAATTTTGATATGAGCAGTCATAAATTGATTTTTTGGCCTTATGGACCATACTATGTGTCGTTTTTTGCATTGAGAGGTAGGTGGTTAGCACATTTTAAAGCGCTATTTAACTGTTCTTAAAAATAGTCTTTGAACAGTAATCTTTGTAAAAACAATAATTAAGTTAAAAACTGTAATTGATGGGTTTTTAGTGTGAAAGGTTCTTTCTTTATACTTATTGGTATATGGGGGATTACAAATACAGGGAGGAGGGATATCTCAGAAATTGTGCGCTCTGCGGGACTCGAACCCACGTCGGTCGCTTAGGAGGCAACTGCTCTATCCAGTTAAGCTAAGAGCGCAAGACGGAGGCTAATGTACTCCTATTTTAGCTAAAAAAAAAGTTATTGCCGAAACAATAACTTTTTAAATTACTTAGTCTTTATGAACTTCATTGGGGTCAATGTCGCTCAAATCTTTAGGATTAAGATAGTTAAACATTAATAACATGACTGTAATCCAAACAGGGATCATTAGAACAGATTCCATAAAGCCCTGAGTCCACATAATAAAGAGAACTAAAGCAATAAAGATCAGAACGATGTAGTTGCTGACTGGTGCCCAAAGTGCAGGATAAGACGTTGTAAAATTCAAAATACGTTTTGCACGACGGAACTGTAAGTGAGTCATGGTAATCATCGCCCAGTTAAGGACAAGTGCACCAACCACCACATACATTAAGTGACCAAGCGCATCTTCAGGTACGAAGTAGTTTAAGAGTACGCAACCGAAAATCAGGACTGCAGAAAGTAATACCGCTGGAATTGGCACGCCACTTTTGTTGGTTTTAGCGAAAACTTTTGGAGCATTACCTTGCTTCGCCAAGCTGTAAAGCATACGGCTATTGGCATACATACCGCTGTTATAAACAGACAGTGCTGCAGTTAAAATAATGAAGTTCAGTAAATGTGCAGCCCAATCAATACCCAGTTGGCTAAAGATCATCACAAATGGACTTTTGTCTAAACCACCTAGTTCAAGCTGATTCCATGGCACAAGTGATAATAGAATAGTCAAAGAACCCACGTAGAAAATCAAAATACGAAAAACAACTTGGTTAATCGCTTTAGGAATAGTTTCTTTTGGATTTTCAGCTTCCGCTGCCGCCATACCAATCAGTTCAATACCACCGAAGGCGAACATCAAGAAAGCTAGCATGAAGAATAAGCCTTCAAAACCATTTGGGAAGAAGCCGCCCTGACTCCATAAGTTGGTGAATGATGCTGTAGAGTTAGCATCTGCAGTCAGTAGCAAATACAAACCAAATACGATCATCGAAATAACTGCAGTGACTTTAATAATCGACAGCCAAAACTCAGATTCACCATAAAACTTCACATTACCTAAGTTTACTAAAGTAATGATCACGAAGAAGAACAGTACAGATGCCCATGCTGGAATATGAGGCCACCAGTAATTGATGTATTTCGCAACAGCGGTGAGTTCTGTCATTGCCACTAAAATATAGAGAATCCAGTAGTTCCAACCTGTTAAGAAACCTGGAAATTTCCCCCAATATTTATATGCAAAATGGCTAAATGAACCCGCTACAGGTTCATGGACGATCATTTCACCCAACTGACGCATAATTAGAAAGGCGATCAGACCGCCAATGGCGTAGCCGAGAATAATGGATGGTCCAGCAGATTGAATCACATGCGCTGAGCCCAAGAATAAGCCTGTACCAATTGCACCACCCATGGCAATCAATTGAATATGACGATTCTTTAAGCCACGCTTGAGTTCGGAGGAATTGGTAGTCAAGTTACTCTTCCCGAGAATGGTTTAATTTTGGTAATTGTAATGTATAGAGAATGAATAGCCTAGTAGCTCAAAATTTATGAAAAATATTTATAGGTTTGATAACCTATTTTTGGTTTTAAATGCTGAATTAAAAATTTATGAATCAATAGATTAATTTTATTTTAAATGAAATTCTGATACTTGGCTTTATATGGAAAAGGTATCGAATGTTGTTTTTTTATACTTAAGTCATGTGATTGTTAAAACTTCAATTAAACATTGTATGATGCAAAAGCGCAGAAAAGAACGCTCTGCCAAAACACAATGATAAAGATTAAGGATTCAATAAAAATGAGTTTTGCTCCCCAAATTAAGATTGCAGCGACTTATATGCGTGGTGGTACTAGTAAAGGTGTATTTTTCAAGTTAGATGATTTACCGCTTGCAGCACAACAAGCTGGACAAGTTCGCGACCAACTTTTATTGCGTGTGATTGGCAGTCCAGATCCTTATGGAAAACAAATTGATGGGATGGGTGGAGCGACTTCAAGTACCAGTAAAACCGTGATTTTGGCAAAAAGTTCACAGCCTGAGCATGATGTAGACTATCTATTTGGACAAGTATCGATTGATAAAGCATTTGTCGACTGGAGTGGTAACTGCGGAAACTTAACGGCAGCTGTTGGTGCATTTGCCATTGCAAATGGTCTGGTTGATGCATCACGTATTCCTGAAAATGGCTTGTGTACGGTTCGTATTTGGCAAGCCAATATTCAAAAAACCATTATTGCGCATGTACCTATTACTGATGGTGCAGTACAAGAAACCGGTGATTTTGAACTAGATGGTGTGACCTTCCCAGCAGCCGAAGTTCAAATTGAATTTTTAGACCCCGCAGATGATGGTGAAGATGGCGGCGCTATGTTCCCTACAGGGAATTTGGTCGATACCTTAACCGTACCCGATGAAGGCAGTTTCCCTGCAACATTCATTAATGCAGGTATTCCAACGATTTTCTTAAATGCAGAAGATATTGGTTATGTCGGCACTGAACTGCAAGATGCGATCAACGGTGATGCTAAGGCATTGGCCCGTTTTGAAAAAATCCGTGCTTATGGTGCGCAGCAAATGGGTTTGATTTCAGATATTGCTGAAGCAGAGCAACGTCAACATACACCAAAGATTGCATTTGTTTCAAAACCGAAAGCTTATACATCTTCGAGTTCTAAACAAATTTCAGAACAAGATACGGACTTATTGGTTCGTGCCTTGTCGATGGGGAAACTGCATCATGCCATGATGGGCACAGCGGCAGTTGCCATTGGTACAGCAGCTGCGATACCGGGGACACTTGTGAACTTAGCCGCGGGTGGTGGGGAGCGAGAAGCCGTGCGTTTCGGACATCCATCTGGGACGTTACGTGTAGGTGCGCAAGCGATTTATGAAAATGGTCAGTGGGTCGTTAAAAAAGCCGTAATGAGCCGAAGTGCGCGTGTCTTAATGGAAGGTTGGGTGCGTATTCCTGCGGATAGTTTGGATTAAGCATTTAACATCTCATTTGAAATCAGCCTCTGCTTTGCAGGGGCTTTTTTTTGCCTTTATCTTTTATATGAATAAGCAAATCATGAATTGGTATATCTTTTTATATAATATGAACTGCATTTAATATTAGAAAGTTTCTGTGATTTATGCCAGATTAATTTTGTTAGCATTTTGCGTAGCTTTACCCTGAAAAAAAGTAGCGAAACCATGCTTAAAACAGACTTAATAAAATCGGATCTACCTACTGAACAATTGGCTGTATTGGAAGCGTTGCCAATGCCTGCTGCATTATTTTCTGCGACAGCTGAGCTGATATGCGCCAATCAAATATTTAAACATCGATTTCAGTCAGACTTACAAGAGATCGTATTAAATCACGTGTCTGAGATGCAGCAAAAGACCAAAGCCACAAGTTCTGAGTTTGATTTACGCTGTTTTGAGAACGATAGCATTGAACCCTTTATGTATAGTGAAAACGAACGGCATTATTGGTTCACGCTCAAACCAAAGTTTCAACAAAGTGGCGATTTGGAACATGTGTTGTTGTGCTGTGCGGACATTACAAATTTAAAGCAATTCGAATTATCGCTGTTGAAACATAACCAACAACTCGAACAACAAGTTTATTTTGATTATCTGACAGGGATAAAAAATCGACGAGGTTTTGATTTAGACCTTTCTCAGTGGCAAAAAAGCTTCGCGGTTGAACAAGCCGATGAAATTTGTTTGATGATGCTCGACTTAGACAATTTTAAGCAAATCAATGATATCTACGGTCATGCGTTTGGCGATGAAGTTTTAAGAAAAAGTGCGCAGCTTTTAAGGATGCAAATTAGTCAACACGCAGATGCACAAATATATCGCATGGGTGGGGAAGAGTTTGCAATGATTTTGCCACGCACGGCTATATCGACTGCATGTTCGATTGCACAACAATGTTGTGAGCAAATCTATACTTCTTCGATGAATTATGCGGATAAAGCTCTACAACTGAGTATCTCATGCGGAGTGGCCTTGTGGGATGGTACGGAGTCATTTTTTGAAACATTGGCACGTGCCGATCAGGCTTTATATCAAGCCAAGAAAGGCTCGAAAAATTGTACCTGTTTTAATGATGGACAAAATGTGGCGCTATTTGAGGAAACAACATTTAAAAAACCATCAGACTGTGGGAAAAATACATAGATTTAGGCCGTAACATAGAGAAAGATTTGAGAAAGCAGTATGATGCAACAGGTCAAAATTGACAGAAAACATTGGCAGTCGATTTGCTAATGCACGAAGCAGTTAAATATTTAAAGTATTTGAGGTGAATGTGTCTTCTTTAACAGACGTTTCCACACATGCCCTGACAGAAGCGCAGCAGCGTATTCAGCAGGATTTACTGACAGCACTTGATGCATTTTCAATTCCAGAACCCTTAAAAGGGGCGGTGTATCATGCTGTGATGTTGGGTGGAAAGCGCGTTCGGCCGGCACTTTGTTATGCAACAGCAGCGTTAAAACCCAATACCAATTTTGCAGCCGTACGCCGTGCTGCGGTGGCGATCGAATTTATTCATTGCTATTCATTGGCACACGATGATTTGCCGTGTATGGACAATGATTTACTTCGTCGCGGTCAACCCACCTGTCATGTGGCTTTTGGTGAAGATACGGCTTTACTTGCTGGCGATATTTTACAATCGATGGCTTTTGAAGTTTTAGGCAGCCGTCTCTTTGATCAAGGCCCAGCCGTTGAAGCACCGATCATCTTGAAGCAAATGCAAATTTTAGCGACTGCAACTTCAAAAATGGTCAATGGACAAGTCCTAGACTTACAAGCGGAAGGCAAACACGTCAGTCAGGATGAACTGGAAAATATTCATCGAAATAAAACCGGCGCTTTAATTTCTGCTGCAATCATGATGGCTGCAGTGACGATATTTAATGGCACAGATCAAGCCATTCCTAAACTCCGTGAGTTTGGTCTGGCGATTGGTTTAGCTTTTCAGGTGCAAGATGATATTTTAGATATTATTGCTGACACTGAAGCATTGGGTAAAACAGCAGGTAAAGATCAACAAGTGGATAAATCCACATACCCTGCGTTGATGGGTCTCGAGCAAGCGCAAGCTTATGCAGAAGAATTACATGCTCAAGCGCTTCAAGCTTTGGATTATTTTGCAGAAGATGCGGCAGAATTACACAAGATCACGCAGTTTTTATTAAAACGTCAAAGTTAATATGACGCAGTAAAAGACCTCAGCCCACACATGTAACATGTTGTGGGCTTTTTTATATTTTGTATATTTGGAACAGAAGTCAATAAACCATCTACGGAATAGCTAAATGGATGAAATGATAAAAACAAAAAAGGACGCTAGGCGTCCTTTTTTGCAGATATTAAAAATTAGAGCTTAAATTTAAGTGCTATTGGTCTTAAATACTTTCTTTATAGATACGATCTGCTTCTTCAAATTTTTCAGTGACTTCAGCAGATGGTGCTTTGCCCATTAAGCTCACAATGATGATTGCAAGTAGTGAGCAGATGAAGCCCGGAATAATTTCATAAACGCCTGTATCGCCCCAGAGGTTTTTCCATAGAATGACCATGACTGCTCCAACCACCATACCGGCTAAAGCACCGTTCAATGTCATACGTTTCCAGAACAATGACATGATAATCAGTGGGCCAAATGCAGCACCAAAGCCTGCCCATGCATATGCTACGAGACCAAGAACTTTAGAGTCAGGATTACCCGCCATATAGATCGCAAGAAGCGCAATCATTAACACCATGATACGGCCGACCCAAACCAATTCTTTTTGTGAAGCATTTTTACGTAAGAATGATTTATAAAAGTCTTCAGTTAATGTACTTGAGCAGACTAAAAGCTGACAGCTTAAGGTACTCATGATCGCAGCTAAAATCGCAGCCAATACGATACCTGCCACCCATGGGTTAAATAGAATTTTAGTCAATTCCATAAAGACCGTTTCAGGGTTTGCTGTAACGACACCTGCCAGTTCTGGATGCTGTTGGAAATAAGCAATACCGAAGAAGCCTGCTGCAACTGCGCCACCGAGGCAGAGCGTCATCCATGTCATACCAATACGGCGTGCATTGGGAATCGATTTAACAGAATCTGCTGCCATGAAGCGGACTAAGATATGCGGTTGACCAAAATAGCCTAAGCCCCATGCCAATAAAGACATGATTGCGACAAAACTTAAGTCAGCAAATACATTCATCGCTTGAGGGCGTGCTGCTTCTAGTGCCAGAGTGAACTGGCTTAAATCAGAGAATGACAACATGACCACGATAGGGGTAAGTAGCAAGGCAAAAATCATAAAGCCCGCTTGAATGGTATCGGTCCAACTGACAGCAAGGAAGCCACCAATAAACACATAGCTCACCGTTGCAATGGCACTGATCCAAAGCGCAGTGCTATACGACATACCAAACATACTTTCAAATAATCGAGCGCCTGCAACCATGCCTGAAGCACAGTAAATTGCGAAGAAAATCAAAATAATTACAGCAGACACGATACGTAAGATTTTCTTTTGATCGTTAAAACGATTTGAGAAATAGTCAGGTAGGGTCAAGGCATTATTTTGAACTTCGGTATGTACCCGGAGACGACCTGCAACAAGTAGCCAGTTGAGCCAAGCACCGATGATCAGACCAATTGCAATCCACATTTCAGATAAACCTGAAAGGTAAATCGCACCCGGAAGACCCATGAGCAACCAACCACTCATATCTGATGCACCTGCAGAAAGGGCAGTGACAAAGCTCCCTAATCGGCGGCCACCTAAAATGTAGTCAGAAAAGTTACTGGTCGCACGGTATGCAAGTAAACCGATCACGACCATGGCGACAATATAAAAAAGAAAGGTAATTAGGGTGGGATTCAGGGAGCTCATACGGTATCCGCTTTGGCGTTGGACAATTGCGTTTAATTAGGGGACTCAATGGGATTTGCCTACGCCAAGTAGGTGAAATCGAACGATAAGTCCTAAAACGTCAAAAAAATAACGTGAAATTTAAACATAAATTCTCAAACTTTGCCTTCTTTTTTGTTTTGGGCATAAAAATGGGCCGTATGTCACGACCCATTTTAATTAATGCGAAGATTTAGTTATTACGTCCCATCACACCACGAATGGTGTTAAGTACATCCGCAGGTAATACCACAGTTTTGGCATTATTAGATTTAGCCATATCTTGCATGGCTTTGACGTATTGTTCACCGAGTAAGTATGCAACTGGAATTTCTTTATCGCCGACGGCTGAACTCACCATTTCAATTGCACGTTGAGAAGACTCTGCCAGTACCACTTGAGCTTCTGCATCACGACGAGAGGCTTCTAAACGACCATCTGCTTCCAAAATCGCCGCTTGTTTTTCACCGTCTGCCTTGGTCACTGTCGCACGACGTTGACGTTCCGCTGCCGCTTGCTCTTCCATTGCTGCTTGCATGGTATGAGAAGGTTTAATATCTTGAATTTCTACAGTTTTAAGCGTAATACCCCAGTCAGAGATATCATCAGAAATAGCAGCTTTAAGTTTAGCCTTAATATGATCACGCGATGAAAGTGCATCATCGAGGTCCATTTCACCGACAATAGAACGTAAAGAGGTTTGAACTAAGTTTTGAATCGCCCATGTGTAGTTTTCAATACCGTAAACTGCTTTTTCAGGCGTGGTTAAATTGATATAAGCCACAGCATTCATCAGCAGTACCGCATTGTCACGTGTGATCACTTCCTGAGAAGGAATATCTAACACGATATCTTTGGTTGTCACTTTATAAGCCACTTCATCGACATACGGAATCACAAAGTTCAGTCCCGGATTGAGCGTTGTATGGTATTTACCTAAACGCTGAACAATCCATTTATAACCTTGGGGAACAATACGGACACCTTTAAAAATGGTGACGGCTACAAAAACTAAGAGCGCTAAAAAAACAATAGAAACACCAGACATGTCATTTCTCACTTATTTATGGATTGTCAGTGGGGTGGTTGCTGCTGTGCAGTTGGACGACTAAATCATTGCCTAAAATATCGGTCACGCGAACACGATCACCGATTTGAAGTGCATCTTGGGTACGGCAATGCCATTCGTCTGAACCTAAAACAGGCATCGGGAAGCGAACTTTAACGCTGCCATGATTGAGCTGGGTTTGAATCACCATACCCACTTGGCCAATCGTCGCTTCACGGGACAGACCTGCTTTGGTTTTATCAATGGATAAAGGCTTAATAAATTTGAACCACAAAAATGTGCAGAGCACGGCAAAAATAATCCAAACCACAATTTGGACATTAAAGTCCATGGATGGAAAGATCCAATATAAGATCCCAACCAAAATTGCAGAAACGCCAAACCATAGCGCAGCAAAAGACGGCAAAATCAGTTCAAAAAGCATCAAAGCGACGCCCAATACAAACCAGTGCCAAGGTTCTAAAATAAATTCCATACATCTACTCTTATATAAGGGTGAATTGATATAGATGAACCAGTATCTATATCAATGTAGCAGATGTATAACTCAATGAATATAAAAAAAATCGTTGAATTATATTTTCGCTTTTGGTGCTGGTTTAAAGGCCGCAGGGGACTGTTTAAAGTTATCGATCGCCTTAATAATGCTATTCACTTTGAGTTGTGCGGCTTTTTCACCTTCTAAAATCGTCGCATTGCTCGACTTCAAATCGAGTGTGCCGATATGTCCCACTTTAGGTTGAATCACGAAATTAGCATTTTTCAGTTCTTCATTAATACTTTGTTGTCCCATGATGTTAATGGTTTGATCGAGTAAACCAAACATGCTTACGGCTTTGCTACCATCAGGGCGCGCAGAAATATCCACCGCAATCACGATATCTGCACCCATATCACGTGCGGTTTTCACTGGAATTGGGCTGACTAAGCCACCATCGACATATTTCACTCCTGCAATGGTTGCAGGTACAAATACATTCGGAATGCTGCACGATGCACGTACCGCTTGGCCGGCATTACCACGGTTAAATTCAGTTTTACTGCCATTATCCAAACGGGTGGCTACAGCAGCAAAGCGCTTTGGAAACTGTTCAATTGATTTATTGCCGACGTTTTTATTGACAAAGTCTTGCAATTTTTGCCCTTGAATAATGCCTTGGCTATTTAAGGTTAAGTCACGAATATCAGACTCTTTAAAGTTCAGGGCCAATTGCTGCATTTGATAAGGCGTTTTACCGCTGGCGTACAAGCTACCGACAAAACTACCCGCACTGGTCCCAGTCACAATCTTAGGTTTAATACCGTGTGATTCGAGCACTTTAAGCACACCAATATGTGCAAAACCTTTAGCACCGCCACCACCGAGCGCAATCGCGATCACCGGTTCACGTGCTTTGGCTGGTGTAGGTGTCGTGGTCGCAGGCGTTTTGGTTGCAGAATCACAGCCAGTGAGTGCCAATACGAAGAGGCTAGGAATCAGGTATTGCAAAAGTTTCATGGGTGAAATCTGATGGTTAAATATACAAAGTGCACATCACATCAAAAAAATAGCCATTTGACTAGGGCTTTTTCCAGTGCTTTTGTAACGGCAAGGCCAACCATTCGGGATTTTTCGGGGAAAATTTCCCGTCATAAATCATCAAAATTTTTTCAAGATCAGTTTTAAAATCTCCACTCGGTTCAAAAGTACCTAAGCAATGAATGGTTTTCTTTGCATAATCAAAGCTAAACATCACGATAGGAATCTGTGCTTCATAGGCAATATAGTAAAAACCACTGCGGATTTTATCGGCTTTTTTTCGTGTTCCCTCAGGTGCCATTCCAATCCAAATTTGATCTGTCGCTTGGACAATCTCAGCAATTTCACGTGTCAGTCCATATGGATTTTCACGCTGCACAGGGATCACGCCGACCCAATCCAAAAGTGGTTTTAAGGGAGTATCAAAAAGGGTGTTTTTACCAAAAATGGTGATTTTTATCCCGATTCCAAGCAAGGCAAGAAAACCATGCCATGCATCAATATTAGAGGTATGCGGTGAGATGATCGCTACAGCTTTGGCAAGGTTGGGAAATTCGCCGTCAAATTTCCATCCTTGTGCCAAAAAAAGTTTTTTAAAAATAGCGCGGCTCAAGGGGGAGCCTCGTGATGGAACTTGATCGGGCAAAACTGGAAATAATTGAGTCTTTTGATTTATTGCATATTCTTATATAAGTGAAATCCATTTTCGACGTGATGCACTTTAAAAATACGGCATCAGCATTGACCTTATCTTAGGTCGATGATTTTTTTAGATCATTGGCAAAATAGCCGTATTTTGACTACTCTAAATGTAACTTCAGCGCATTCAACATTTAGGAACTTATGATCCAGCTTCGTCAGCTCTATCTTTTACTGTTTTCCTTATATTGGGCGCAAGGGTTACCTGTCGGTTTTATGACACATGCTTTACCGGTGATTTTAAGAGCGCAAGGTGTGTCGTTGGCGCATATTGGTGGCTTTGGATTACTCATGCTGCCATGGTCGATCAAAGTTTTATGGGCACCGTGGATTGATCGACATGGTTCAAGGTCCAAAGGGCACTATCGGAGTTGGATTATTCCAATGCAGTTGTTGTCCGTGGTGGTCTTGGTCTTCCTGTCTTTTTTGCCGATCCAAAGCTTGAATGAACCAATGTATTTGCTGCTGTTTTTTGTGGCTTTACTCAGTATGAATTTGGTCGGTGCAACTCAAGATGTCGCAACCGATGGCTTGGCCGTCAATATTTTAAAAACTGACCAACAGCACTGGGGCAATACCTTTCAGGTGATTGGTTCAAGACTCGGCTTTATCGTGGGCGGTGGTGCTGTACTTTGGGCCTTGGATTGGTTGGATTGGCAAGCCACCTTTCTGTTTTTAGCGGCATTGGTGTTCATGAATACGATTCCTATTTTTCTCTATCGAGAACCTTCAAAGCCACAGCTCAATATAAAATCCTCTCAAGAGCATGATAACAACCATAAACATACTTCAGGCTTGTTCTACGCCATTCGCCAGTATCTGACTTATTTTACTCAAACTAAAACTCTCACACTGTGGCTGATGATTTTATTGAGTTTTAAGCTTGCAGATGGTCTAGCAGGACCCTTACTTAAGCCACTGATGGTCGATTTAGGATTGAGTTTTAGTCAAATTGGTCTGTATGTCACCATGCTAGGTGCAGTGGCTGCTTTAATTGGGGCGGGGCTTGCAGGTCTTAGCTTGAAGTATATTTCTCGGGCACAGGCCTTGGTTTTCTATTCGGTATTGAAAATATTCAATTTATTGACCTATGCATGGCTGGCTTTGCAGTTCGAGGCAAAACGGCCCGTCCATGAATGGCTGATCTATGGGATCAATGCTGCCGAAGACATGATTTCAGCCATGCTGCTTGTGATCATGCTGACTTTGGTGATGCAATATAGTCGTAAAGCATTTGCATCAACGGACTTTACATTTCAGGTTGCCATTATGGCTACGGTGAGTGGGGGGCTGTATAGCATCAGTGGCATAGTGGCCGATCAGTTGGGTTATAGCACTTATTTATTTTGGATCACAGGTTTGGCTGCATTGAGCTTAGTCCCGATTCTATTTTGGGAAAAAGCATTAAAAAATGACCAAAATCACTTCTAAATCATGATTTTGGTTGTTTTTTATCAGCTAAAGCACTAAAAGAGCAATGCAAATATTATTTTAATAATTTTGTAATATGTTTCGCGTGTGTAATATCTGTTACAAAATAATTTAAGGAAAATTTTTGATGAAAACTAAGTTAGCAGCGGCTATCGCATTGAGCCTTTTGGCTGGGTCAACCTTTGCAGCACCAACCTTCTACGGTGAAATTGATGCGTCAGTTGATTATTTACCTGAAGATAATAAAACGGGTGTTTCAGACAAAGATGTCGTTGAAATCAGTTCAAACAGTTCTTTCTTGGGTTTAAAGGGCGATGAAAAACTGACTGAGCGTTTAAGCGCAGTTTATGCAATTGAATGGGCATTTAACTCAGACGGCGAAGGCGATGACTGGTCTAAGCGTAACCGCTTCGTTGGTTTGAAAGATGCGAAACTTGGTACATTGAAAGTCGGTGCACACGATACACCATTAAAACAATTGTCTAGTCCAGTTGATACATTCAATAACTACGTGGGTAACCGTGCTGATGTTACAGGCATCATGACGGGTGAAAACCGTGTAGATAACGTTGTTGTCTATGAATCACCAGCATTTAAAATTGCTGAAGGTGCAATTAAAGTTAATGCATTGCTTGCAACAGGTGAATCTTCAGGAATCAAGAGCGACAAAGGTGTAGTAAAAACTGCAGGTCGTGGTCTTGGCGATGCTTGGTCGGCGTCTGTTGTCTATGACAGCCCCGTTGTTGTCGCAGGTTTAGCCTATGACAAAGCCATTCCATCGAACTTTGGTGGCGTAGGGACGCTAAATAGTGGTACATATACCGTGAATGATAAAGTTGTTTCAAATTCTGAAATAACTGGAACCAAAGTATTTGCTGCTGCAAATACAATTCGTGCGATTGGTCGCGTAAATCTTGAGGGCGGTTTGGCACTCAAAGCACTGTATCAAACATCAGAGGTTGAGGCTGCTAAAGGTAATGATGTTGCAGCAGCAAATATTGATGATGCTCAAGGTTGGTTAGTCGGTGCAGAATACAATCTACCTTCTGCAAAAGCTTGGACAGTAAAAGCACAATATAGTCAAAATACTACGACCTATAAAGTGGGTGATGATTACGAAGCTCAGCAATTCATTGCAGGTGCGGATTATGCATTTAGCAAACAAGTGAAAGCTTATGGTTATGCGGGTTACTTGGCACTTGAACAAGGTCCAGATGAAAGCGAACAACCTGTATTGGGTACAGGCCTAGAATTTAAATTCTAAGACCTTGATTTAAGTTGTTCAAAAGGCGATGTTTTACATCGCCTTTTTTTATTTTTCTTGCATGGTTTTGATCAGTTTTAAGTGATTTTTAAGTTTGAATTTTTAGATTAGGGCATCAAAGATCAATAATTGATGCCAATATGCTTCAGGTCATAGCTAAAATACAGCAAAAAATTCCAAGACTTAGTTTAAGTCAATTTAACCTCGTGCTTGCCTTATGGCTTGGGGTGGTTTTGAACCTCGCGTTTTATCAGCACATCCAGCAGCTCACACCTTATACGGGATTGAAGGCCGGACTATTTTTAGCGGCAACCGTATTGGTGGTAGTGGCACTTTATAATGTGCTGATGCAACTCCTGCAATGGCGATGGAATTCAAAACTTTTGGCGAGTGTTTTGCTGATCATTGGTGGCTTGAGTGCCTATTTCGTCAATAGTTTAGGCGTGACCATTACATCTGACCAAGTGCAGAACATGATGCAAACAGATGTAAAGGAAGTGCAGGATTTAATCTCGCCACAATTTTTTATCTGGGTCTTTGGACTGGTTATTTTGCCAGTGCTATTGATCTGGCTTTTGCCACTGCATAAAGAAGCCCTAAGCACGGTGGTAGCCAAAAAGGGTCTACATATAGTGCTATCGCTCATCCTTTTGGGTGCTTTGCTGTTTGTTTATTTTGTCGATTATGCTGCGATCTTTCGTGAGCATCGTGACTTAAAAGGCATGCTCTCACCACAAAACAGTATCGCTTCGACATTTTCCTATTATCACAAAAAAGCACCGAAACAGAATTTGCCATTGCTGAACTATGGTGAAGATGCACATATGGTTGAAAACGTAAGCGCCAAAAGCTTACCAAAATTGATGGTTTTAGTGGTTGGTGAAACTGCGCGCGCGGAAAGTTTTTCACTGAATGGTTATGCTAAAAATACCAATCCTGAACTCAGTCAGCAAAATATTATCAATTTTAGCCAAGTCAGCTCATGTGGCACCGCAACCGCTGTGTCTGTTCCTTGTATGTTCTCGGGTATGCCGAGAACCGAATATGATGAACAGCTTGCAAGTCATCGCGAAGGTTTACTCGATATTGCACAGCGTGCAGGCTATAAGGTGACGTGGCTAGATAATAATTCAGGCTGTAAGGGTACATGCACACGTGTTGAAAAATATGAATTTCCTGAAGCGCTGAAGAAAAAGTGGTGTGATGCCGATGGCGAATGTCATGATGAAATCTTAGTGGATGGTTTGAAGGCATATTTGGCTTCGATTCCCAAAGCAGATCAGACACCTCGTTTAATTGTATTACACCAAATGGGCAGTCATGGCCCTGCCTATTTCAAACGAAGTACCACAGCGTTTCAAAAATTTAAGCCAACCTGTAATAGTAATGCCATACAGGGATGTAGCTCGACAGAATTAATAAATAGTTATGACAACAGTATTGTCTATACCGACCATGTGCTGAGTGAATTGATTAACACTTTAAAAGTGGCTGACAACTATCAAACAGGACTGTGGTATTTGTCCGATCATGGCGAGTCGACAGGTGAACATGGCTTATATTTACACGGTTCTCCATACGCAATTGCACCGTCACAGCAAACCCATGTACCGATGTTGATGTGGTTTTCACCGGCGTGGCAAAAAAATAATTCAGCGCAATATACTTGTTTAATGGCACAAAAAAGCCAAAAATTAAGTCAGGATAATCTATTTCCATCGCTATTGAGTTTGCTCGATGTGCAGACTCAAGTGATTGATGAAAAAAACAATATGTTGCAACAATGTACTTCAGTACAGCGCAGGACTTAAGCCATGCACAAAATACTTATTATTGAAGATGATTTCATGATTGCCGAATCGACTAAAACCTTGTTGAACTATCAACAGTTTGAAGTCGAGTGGGTGAATAATGGTATCGATGGCTTAAAGCTCATAATGCAAGGGGGGATTGATATCGTCTTACTAGATCTGGGTTTGCCGATGATGGATGGTATGCAAGTCCTGAAACAAATTCGTCAAATGCAGCCTAAATTGCCAGTGTTAATCATCTCGGCACGTGATCAATTACAAAATCGTGTAGATGGTTTAAACCATGGGGCAGATGACTATCTGATTAAGCCTTATGAGTTTGATGAATTACTTGCACGGGTTCATGCGCTCCTTCGACGCACAGGGCTGAGTTCAGTCGAAGCACCACAGAAAATTTTAAAACATGGTGAATTGATTTTAGATATTGAGCAGCATCTTGCACGCTATAAGGGGCAATATGTTGATTTATCTAACCGTGAATGGGCCATATTGATTCCACTGGTGACGCATCCGAATAAGATTTTTTCGAAAGCCAATTTAGAAGATAAGCTTTATGATTTTGATAGTGATATCAGTAGTAATACCATAGAAGTGTATGTGCATCATCTCAGAACAAAATTAGACAAAGATTTTATTCGCACCATTCGTGGTTTAGGTTATCGACTCGGTTAAGGCAAAGGAATTATCAACCATGCAGCAGCCTTATTCTCTGAAAAAGAGACTAATTATTTATGTGTCTGTTTTCAGTATGTTTTTGGGCTGTCTTTTGGTGTTTTCAGCTTATCGAATTGCACTTGAAGAAATTAATGAAATTTTAGATGCGCAAATGCAAAATTTGGCGGAACGTGTTGCAGAGCATGATCCGCAGCCCATTCGCAGTGAATTTGATCAACATAAGCATTATCACGAAGAAGATTTATTTGTTGATGTGTGGACCTATCAATCCAATGCACATCAAACCCATCAATTAAAATTATTGGTCGCGCCTCAGCCCAAAGCCGGTTTTTATACCCACAGTACCCAACAGGATGAGTGGCATACCTATATTTTGCCACTCACAGATCGGCAAATTCAGGTCAGTCAGCAAGAGTCGGTTCGGCAGCATCTTGCAGCAGAATTGGCCAGTAGTATGTTTATTCCCTATTTGGTTTTTATACCTTTTGCATTAATCGCTTTGGGATGGTTGATTCAACGCAGCTTAAACCCACTGGAAAAATTTAAAAAAGAACTGGCAAAAAGGGATGCCTTTGAACTTTCTCCAATCTCTCAAATGCCGTATCCAGAGGAAATTGCACCAACCATTATTGAAATGAACCAGTTGTTTGAACGAATTTCGTTGTCGCAGCAGGAACAGCGCCAGTTTATTGCTGACGCAGCGCATGAGTTACGGACCCCGATTACCGCACTGAATTTGCAAATGCAGATTTTGCTACAAAAATTTCCACAAGATGACGCTCTACAAAATTTGAGTAAAGGTTTAATTCGTATTCAGCATTTGGTCAGTCAATTATTGAGTTTGGCAAAACAAGACGCCTCGGTCTTTGAACTTGAGCGCAAACAACATTTTGATCTTAAGCAAGTCGCAACCAATTGCGTGGAGCAACTGGTACATTTGGCTATGCAAAAAGATATTGACCTTGGCATGGAGCAACAACAAAGCATTGCCTTATATAGTCTTGAGCCAACGGTACATTCAATCATTTTTAATTTGATTGATAATGCCATTAAATATACCCCTGCACAGGGCATGATTAATGTCTACGTCTTTGAACATGCGGGGCAGGCGGTTGTACAGGTTGAAGATAGTGGGCCTGGCATCGACCCAGCTTTATATGAGCAAATTCGAAAACGCTTTTATCGAATTTATAATCATGAAGAAATTGGAAGTGGTTTAGGCTTGGCAATCGTGGATAAAGCCGCTGCGCATATTGGTGCACGTTTAGATTTTGCGAAAAGTGAAACGCTGGGTGGGTTGAAAGTAACGATTCAGATTCCGCTAAGACCTTTAAACTCCTAATTATTTTAATTTACTCCTTGCGAATAAAGCCTATATCCATTCAAAGTGTTTATAGGCAGTTTTGATTTTTTCTGTGGGTAGATAACGACAGCCAAATGTATAAATGACTGTGTTAAAGGCCCAAATGATCCATACGGTCCAAAGGTTATGACTCAGAAAATGCGCACCCCGCATCATTTGCGCCCAGCCAAAAGCAAAGCCTAAAATCAGCCCAGCAGATAAAAAGAAATATGCACGGGCAGGTCGATGTATTCGATAAACAAAATATCCCGTAATTAAGGCAAAACCAGTCGCAGCATGGCCACCGGGGAAGCAGTGTCCTTGGCGTGCTGAAAAATCCCAAGAAAAGCCTTGGGCTGTGGCGACGGTCATATTCCAAGGGCAGGCATGTGCAGATTGTGATTTGAGTAAACCAATCATTGCCGTGCTGAATAGAGCCACTACGATAAAATAACCGAATTCAAACTTACGTGCTTTCAGATGAGGATATTTAAAACTGCATATCCATGCTGCGATATACAGGACATAAACGCCTATGACGATATTCTTGATATAGCGATGGTTCAGCACAGCAAGTGCCCAATCATTACGATGAGGAAAACTACCATGTAGGTCGACCCAAGGCTGAATAAAAGCTTGGTCGAGCGAACCACCGACGGGGAAAACATAAAGGAGGCCAACCAAACTGAGTGTGAGCAGCAGGGCTTGTCGTAATAAAATGGAACGGTTCGAGAGCATAAGTCGTGTGATGTGCTGAAATTATTTTGTTTGAATGCTGCTATTTGAAACCACAAAACTTAAATCAGACTTAATCGGCTATGTGAACTGTATTGATATCGATAGTGAAGAAGGTGCATAAAGCAAAACGGGCATTGTGTTAAAGTTTTTGAAAACTCAGTAATAAAGATTTATGAGCATACGTGCAGTCCTTTTTGATTTAGATAATACTTTGACTCATCGAGATCACAGCGTTCAGGCCTATACGCAGTATTTAGCCGAGTCTTATCAGTCGACGCTGGCGGAGGTAGACCTTGTACAGATTAAACGTATTATTAACCGTATAGATAATGGGGGATATCCGAAAAAAGAACTCCTTACACATCCGAGTATTGGGGCATCTGTCGCTTATGCACTACAAACGGAGCTAGATTGGATACAACGCCCTGATATTGATGAGCTCACACAATTTTGGTTTCAGCACTTCGGTCAGTTTGCCGTGGCGATGCCTGGGGCATTGAGCTTGCTGCAGCAACTAAAACAGCAGCAGTATAAACTGGCGGTGGTGTCGAATGGTGGACATGCCACACGCCTGAATATTTTGAATGGACTAGGTTTTGCATCGTATTTTGATCAGATCATCAGCTCGGAAAGTGCAGGCATCAGTAAGCCCAAAGTTGAAATATTTCAGTACAGTTGTCGTGAGTTGGGCGTGACGGAAACCGAGTGTTTATTTATTGGTGATCATCCTGTCAATGATATTTATGGTGCGAGCCAAGCAGGGATGTCTGCCGTATTGCTTGAAGGCTTTCATACTTTAAGTGCTGAACAACAGCACAGCATTCCGAATAAAATTCAGCATTTGGATCAGGTCTTAGATTTTCTAAAATAAGGTGATTTAAACTCAAGCTTTAAGCGAAGTTCTGGGTAAAAAAAAGCGGCATAAATGCCGCTTTAGATTGTGTTGTTTAGAACATGTTTTCTTCAGAGTTTGCCGAAATACGGTGAATACTTAAGTCTGCACCACGGAATTCTTCTTCTTGATCTAGGCGAATGCCCATCGTTACTTTGAGTAGACCATAAATGATGAATCCACCAGCCAATGCAATCACGATCGCGAGCAGCGTACCGATACATTGAGAGATCATTGAAATACCGCCTAAACCGCCCAACCATTTTTGTCCAAATACACCCACTGCAATACCACCGAAAGCACCACAAACACCGTGTAGTGGCCATACGCCAAGTACATCATCGACTTTGAGTTTGTTTTGAGTGTATGTAAATAGTTTGACAAAGATCAGACCTGCGATAGCGCCGATAATTAACGCACCGACAGGATGAACTACATCTGAGCCTGCACAGATCGCTACCAAACCTGCTAAGGGACCATTATGTAAGAAACCGGGGTCATTTTTACCCATAAAGTTTGCTGCAAGCGTGCCGCCCACCATTGCCATGAGAGAGTTAATTGCAACCAGTCCTGAAATGGCATCCAAACGTTGCGCACTCATCACGTTAAAGCCAAACCAGCCGACGATTAAAATCCAAGAACCTAAGGCAAGGAATGGAATACTTGAAGGGGGGTGAGCGCTGATACGACCGTCTTTTTTATAGCGTCCATGACGTGCGCCAAGTAAAAGTACTGCAGCTAAAGAGATCCAACCGCCCATCGCATGTACAACGACCGAACCTGCAAAATCATGAAATGCTGCGCCAAATGTGCGTTCTAACCAACCTTGTAATCCAAAATTACCATTCCATGCCATGCCTTCAAAAAATGGATAGACCAAAGCGACCAATAATAATGTGGCAATCGCTTGAGTCCGCATTTTTGCACGTTCAGCAATACCACCTGAAATAATCGCTGGAATGGCTGCGGCAAAAGTCAGCAGGAAGAAACAACGCATTAAGTTGTAGCCATGATCGGCTGCTAAAGTGTCCCCAATATGAAAAAAGTGCTGACCATAAGAGATGTAATAACCCACAAAAAAGTATGCAATTGCGGAAATAGAAAAGTCAGTCAAAATTTTACTCAGCGCATTGACCTGATTTTTATGTCGTACTGTACCCAATTCTAAAAATGCAAAGCCAGCATGCATGGCAAGAACCAAGACTGCACCAAGAAGGAGAAAGAGGAGATCTATATTTTGCATAAGGTGTTCCAGTTTAGTGCGCTAGTTCACGAAAAGAAGTTCAGTATATCGAGCGGAATAATTTCGAAAAGAGGAGTGAGCGAGGGAAATTTTGATTAAAAAAACTAAAAAATGTAGAAGACTCGATATAAAGCAAAGACTTGCATGAGTATGACAACAATGCACTAAAATAGTGCAATGGTGATTTGCAATGACAAAATTAAATGAATGATTATTAAGTGAAAAACTATGTTTTTAGAATCTGTTTAAAAAATGAAAAACAAATTGCGCCATTTCTGAGTTAATTCAGGGCAATTCATTATTTTGTATTTTTATCTGATTGATAGATGTTAGCGCGATAATGGAACTGAAAATTGACGAATGATACATTTTTGGGAGTCTGTCTGAGCATCTTGTAGTCTTCAAAAGATGAAAGCTGGATGGCTTGCCTGAACTGAAATAATGCACATATATTAACCAATGAAATCTCTGCTGCTGCACTTTTAGATGGCGAAAAACATTCAAGGGTGGGTCTGTGGTGATGGTCGTTGGATCTTACTGTATTTTGATGACGTGTTTAATTGAAGCGGCAAAGAATTTTAAAGTTTTAGCCTTGAATGCTTAAGCTAAACGCTGTGTATTAATCGCTTCAGCCCAGTCACAACATCCGCAGCGCGGGCAGGTATCCTGAGCACCGTAAATGTACATGGTTTTGCCACAGTGCGTACAGGCATACAGTTGATGCATTTTGATATCTCGAACCGCTTTATAGGGTTTCGGAAATAGTGGCAGCCCATAACGCACTTGTTCAGGTGGATAAAACAAAATACTAAATTTTCCATCACTTTCTAATAAACCAACTCGAACTTGTCCAAGATGCTCCACATTTTGCTGACGCATTTCAGAGAAAAATTCATCATGTGACATTTTACCTTGTTTAATCTTTTCTAAAACCAATTCACCATCTTCAACAATGTAGAGGGCTTTGCCTTCAATTAAATCTTCAAAGGGTTGGTATTTCATCATGAGCCAAGTGATTACGCGGTATAAACCAATTACCACCGTCATCACAATGAGCGCTTGTAAGAGGGGGAGTTCCTCTTCAAACATTGGGTCGCCTGCAATAGAACCCAAAGCAAGGAGGATGGCAACTTCAAAGATGGATAACTGACGTACGCCGCGTTTGCCTGTTAGGCGTAAGAATACGATGATTAAAACGAACATAATGACGCTACGCAAAATCACTTCGGCAGCAAAAGTCCATGTAGTGTCATGGATGAATATTTGATTTAAATCCATGTCTCATCCTTTTTTATCGTTATATGTTTTAACTTAGCAAAGCGCTAGGCGATAAAGCAGCTCAATTGTGTTAATTTTTAAGCATTATTTGAAAATGGATTTCATGCTAACGGTATTGTATGCATGAGATATTTGATGAAAAAAAGTACTTTAAAATAGCCATAAAAAAAGCACCGACGAATCGATGCTTTTGATGTGGGTTGGCAATATTTTTAGATGTTCAGTTATTTAATATGTTCCGCAATATCCGTAAAGATCACGCCTAAACCATGTGCGCCTGCATCTGGATAGCCAAGACTGCGGTCGCCTACAGTTCCCGCACGTCCCATACGCGCTACAATCTCTTTGGTATTTTCAGCGCCTTGAACCGCCGCTTTTGCACCAAGTACAAAGTTTTCTTTAAATGATTTATCGGTATGGGCAGACCAAGAATCTGCACATGGTACTAAAGCATCAATGAGGGTTTTATCGCCCACCACTGCGCCACGTCCAAATGAACGCTCACCTGTGGTTTGAATGCCTTTCACCGCTGCTTGCAGCATCTCTGCGAAATCAGCGACAGTTAAAACTGATTTGCCTTGAATTGATTTCGCTGCTGCACGGAATGCTGAACCCCAGATTGGGCCAGACGCACCGCCACAATGTTCCATAATGATCATTGAGCAGTTCAGCATGAATTCATCCATCTGCTGTGCTTGAATCAGACTTTGCCATTCACGTTTTAATTGTTTAAAGCCTTTCGCCACGCTCATACCAAAGTCACCGTCACCTGCATGGGCATCCAATTCACAGAATGGCACTTCATTTCTAATGATACAGGCAGACATGACATCGACTACATAGCGCATATTTTCAATGGTGAATTGTTCATTGCTAATCACCGCATGTTCAGGCTGTGTTTCAACTTGGGTATTTACCACAGCTTCGGTGGCAGAATCTTTGGTCGTGAAAGTTAAAGGCTGTGCTGCTGAACCATCCATTTTGAATGCAGGGGTATTGGCTGCTGCATTGAGGTAAGTTTTCAATTCATCATCGACAGCAAGTAATGACACAGATGCACCATTCATGTCGATACTGGTCATATAGTTGCCAACAAATGTACGGTAAATTTTAATGCCTTTATTGGCAAGGTGTTGGCAGACATCGTTATTAAACACATACAGTTCTTGTAATGGTGTCGTACCAAAACCATTGACCAAAACTGCAACTTCTTTCATGTCAGGGCGGTCAAGGAATAAATCATCTACGATGCGCTGTGCCATTTTTTTAGAGGGCAAGATTTTTTCACGGCGGATGCCGGGTTCACCGTGAATGCCGACGCCATATTCCATTTCGTCATCAGCCAATGTGAAGGTTGGCGTACCTTTAGCAGGAACGGTACATGAGCTATAAGCAAAACCAAGGCTAATGACGTTGTCTGCAGCTTTTTGAGCAATCGCTTTTACTTCGACAAGTTCTAAACCTTTTGATGCCGCTGCGCCTGCAATCTTATGTACAAATACTGTGCCTGCAACACCACGACGACCGACTGTATAGAGGCTGTCTTTGACCGCAATGTCATCTGCCACTTTGACATAGTCAACTTTGACGCCGTCTTCAGTTGCAAGGGCTGCACCATTCTGGAAATTCATCATATCGCCAGAATAGTTTTTGATGATCATCAGCACGCCTTTATCAGTCGCGACTTGCTGTAAGGCTTTATAGACCTGAATTTGCGAAGGAGATGCAAATACGTCACCACATACGGCAGCATCGAGCATACCTGTGCCGACAAAACCTGCATGGGCAGGTTCGTGACCGCTACCACCGCCACTGATCAATGCCACGTTGTTGTGTTTTTCTTTACGTGAAATGATTTTATAGGTTTCATTAAATTGAAGCTCTGGATGAGCCAGTACAAGTCCTTTGCACATTTGGACAACGAGGTGTTCTGCGTTGTTCATGAGTTTTTTCATTGATGCACCAATGGGTTATGAATTTGGGGAGATCTAAAGTGATTATTATAAGGAAATTGGCGTGGTGTCTGACATAAAAGTGTAAAAAAGGGCAGTTGATCGATGAGTGTGGTGGAAAATTGACGTCTCAGTTGTATATATTCTTCGATAGAATCCCCCCTCTTGCGAAGCTACGCTTCTCACCTTTTGCAAAGGGGGACTTTTTCATGTGATTAAATGAATTACGTGATAGTCCCTCCCTTTTTTAAAGGGAGGTTAGGAGGGATTAAAAATATTAAAATAGAAGAATAAAATGAAACCCTACAATAAAAATTTAAAACAAGCCTCGCGTGATTTACGCAATAACATGACTGATTTACCTCTCCCTAACCCTCTCCTGAGAGGAGAGGGAACTTTCACTATTGAATTAACCTGATTATTAAATTAGATGGTGCTCCCTCTCCCTTTGGGAGAGGGCTGGGGTGAGGGCTTGAATGTAGGCTTTAGTGCGATGGTAGTCAGCACTATACGTCTGAAGGATTAGAGGCAGATCGGGTGAGGGATGAAGCTTTGACTCAGCTTGGGCTAAAGGTGCTGAGATTTGATAATGGAGAGGTAGTGGGACAGATTAATGATGTTGTAGTGATGATTTATAGATTTTGCTCAGGAGAATCCTGATAAATTTTTTATTCTTTGAATAGAGATTTATGTAAAATTAAGTTATTTTCTATTAATCTAATTTTTTAATAGAAAAGTTGGTCAAATTGTTGATTTGTAAAGGTTGTATAGAGGAAAAAACACCTCCATATACTTATGATAATGTAAATTTTGAAAGTCATTTTTGTGAGGTTTGTCAAGGTGAAAATCCTCATTTAGATTATGAGCTTTTTAAAAATAAGCTATTTGATGTGATATCTACTAATTATAGATTTTTGCGTGATTTGCCGTGGAGGGCAGGTTGGTTTTATGAAGCAAATGATGAAGATGGGGTGGATGAATTCTATAGTTTATTAGAGTCATTAGAGTTAGGTGAAGATTTAACGGAAAAATTAGCAGAAGATGGAAGTGAGAAATTTGGTAATGAGTTATTAGTACTTTATGATGATTCTTTAGAAGAGTATGAGGGTTGTGATAGCGAAATTGAATGGGAACATATTCAAACAAGTTTTCAGCATGAATTTAGGTTTTTTAATTCAAAATTAAAAAATTTCTTAGATCATACATTCGAATATTTACTTGATAGTGGAAATATCAAATCATCACTTGTAAATAGTATAATACCTAATACGATTTTATATCGTGGCAGAAGTTTTGATAGTTTTAATATTTTAATGAAAGAAATTAATAAAGATAATTTAGCATTTGAATGTGAAGAAGAATATGAAGAAATAGCCAAAAATATTCAAGATAAATTTGGATTAGTACCGCCTTTATTGGCTAGTGACCAACGAATGACACCCTTTGGAGTATCTGCGCTATATTTATCGACAAATAAAATAGCATGTGTAGCAGAAATTAGAGCTTTAGTTGGGCAATATGTAGGTATTGCTCAATTCTCTAACAGAGCAGAGCTAAAATTGTTAAATCTAAATAAGTTAGCTGATGGCTTATCACCTCATCATTTAGATGAAAGCTATTTAGAAAAGTTGGATGTTTATGTATTCTTTAAAAAATTAATTGCGAGTGTATCAAAACCAAAGCTTGAGAGTGGAAAGTTTGATTATTTGATAAGCCAATACTTTTTTGAGTACTTAAGAGTAAAGTTTGGAAATCAGATTCATGGAATTTTTTTAAAGTCGGTACAATTACCTTCTGCTGATAATATTATTTTGTTTCCTGAAATAACTGCACAGGGTATAGATCATTCTGAGTGTATTAATAAGAGTCCAATTTATTTTAAGTGGAATAAAGATTCTATATACGGCTTAAATATTTCTAGAGTAAAGGAAATTTCTATTACAACTGAAATTGAACTTGGATCACCTCATCCAAGGCATACACAATATAGTGATTGGATTTAATCCCTCCTAACCTCCCTTTAAAAAAGGGAGGAGTTGTCACGTAATTTATGTAATCAAATGACAAAGTCCCCCTTTGAAAAAGGGGGATTTAGGGGGATTAAAAAATAAAAGCCCTCACAGTGAGGGCTTTTATTAATGCAAATTATTGAACTGAATCATCCAAATTTGGCGCTAACCAACGCTTCGCCTCATCTAAAGTCCAGCCTTTACGCTTCGCATAATCCTCAAGCTGATCGCCTGCGATTTTACCCACATTAAAGTATTGGCTTTCAGGGTTGGCATAGTAGAAACCGCTGACAGATGAAGGCGGCCACATTGCAAAGCTCGTCGTCAATTGCGTACCAATTTTATCGGTAGAACCTAACCAATCAAACAACGGCGCTTTTTCAGAATGCTCAGGACAAGCAGGGTAGCCCGGTGCAGGACGGATGCCCACATACTTCTCTTTAATCAATTCTTCATTGCTTAACGTTTCAGACGCTTGGTTACCCCAGAACTCTTTACGGATGCGCTCATGCAAATGCTCCGCAAACGCTTCCGCAAAACGGTCACCTAAAGATTGCGCAAGAATTGCAGAGTAGTCATCGCCTTTAGCTTTGTACTCATTTGCCATTTCTTCCGCACCAAAGATGGATACCGTGAAACCACCCAAGTAATCTTCCGCAACACCTTTAGGCGCAACAAAGTCCGCTAATGACAAGTTCGGCTTGCCGGTCACTTTGTCAGACTGTTGACGAATGTGATGGAAGGTATGCGTAACCGATTGACAATCTTCGCTATACACTTCAACCGAATCCGCTGCAGAACGGTTAGCAGGGTAAATACCAAACACAGCACGAGCATCAAAACGTTTGTTATCAATGATGTCTTTCAGCATGGTCTGCGCTTGTTCATACAAGTCAGTGGCTGCTTCACCCACCACTTCATCCTTCAGGATTGCAGGGAATTTACCCGCCAAGCTCCAAGAAATAAAGAACGGTGTCCAGTCGAAGTATTCAACCAAAGTTTCCAATGGATAATTGGTCAGCGTTTGCGTACCAATAAAGTTTGGCTTCACAGGTGCATTGGCTGCAAAGTCAATTTTTAAACCATTTTCAACCGATTCAGCATACGTCAGTTTCGCTGCTTTCGGCTGTTTGTTAGCAATACGCTCACGCACTTTTTCATATTCCGCACGGGTTTCTGCTACAAACTTTGGCTTCATTTCTTTAGAAAGTAAAGTTGTTGCAACACCCACAGCTCGTGAAGCATCGGCAACATAAATGACTGCATCATTTGAATATTGCGGATCAATTTTCACTGCCGTATGCGCTTTAGAAGTGGTTGCACCGCCAATCATCAATGGAACATTAAAGCCTTTGCGCTGCATTTCTTTCGCAACAAAAACCATTTCATCCAAAGATGGAGTGATTAGGCCAGATAGACCAATAATGTCGACTTTTTCATCAATCGCAGTTTGCAGAATCTTCTCGCAAGGCACCATCACGCCAAGGTCGATGATGTCATAGCCGTTACAGCCCAGCACCACGCCCACGATATTTTTACCGATGTCATGTACGTCACCTTTCACGGTTGCCATCAGGACTTTACCCTTAGATTGGCCAGCTGTTTTTTCCGCTTCAATGAACGGATTCAGCCAAGCTACGGCTTGCTTCATGACACGTGCAGATTTCACCACTTGCGGCAGGAACATTTTGCCTGAACCGAACAAATCACCTACCACGTTCATGCCGTCCATGAGTGGGCCTTCAATTACATCTAAAGGACGTTTAGCTTTCAGACGTGCTTCTTCAGTATCTTCATCAATGAACGTTGTGATACCTTTCACCAAAGCATGCTCAAGACGTTTTTCAACTGGAAGTTCACGCCATTCCAAGTTTTCCACTTGTTTTTGCGCAGCGCCTTGACCGCGGTATTTTTCAGCAACTTCAAGCAGCTTTTCTGTTGCTTCTTGATGGCTTTCACCTTGGTTTTGGTTCAAGATCACATCTTCAACCGCAGCTTTCAATTCCGCATCAATATCATCATAAATCGCCATTTGACCAGCGTTGACAATACCCATGGTCATGCCTTGCTTGATGGCATGGTACAAGAACACAGAGTGAATCGCTTCACGAACGGGTTCGTTACCGCGGAAAGAGAACGATACGTTCGACACACCGCCTGAAATCATGGCATGCGGCAAGTTTTGTTTAATCCAGCCTGTCGCTTCAATAAAGTCCACAGCATAGTTGTTGTGTTCTTCAATACCTGTTGCCACTGCAAACACGTTCGGGTCAAAAATGATGTCTTCAGCAGGGAAGCCCACTTCATTCACCAATACATCATAAGAACGTTTACAGATTTCTTTTTTACGTGCAGCTGTATCGGCCTGACCATTTTCGTCAAAGGCCATCACAATCACGGCAGCCCCATACTGACGGCACAAACGCGCTTTTGCAACGAACTCGTCATAGCCTTCTTTTAAGGAAATCGAGTTAACAACCGCTTTACCTTGTACACATTTTAAGCCCGCTTCAATGATTTCCCATTTAGATGAGTCAATCATGATCGGCACACGTGAAATTTCAGGTTCAGAGGCTACAAGATTCAGGAAGTGCACCATTGCGCCTTCTGAATCCAGCATGCCTTCATCCATGTTGATGTCGATAATCTGAGCACCGGCCTCAACTTGCTGCTGTGCAACTTCTAAAGCTTCGGCAAAGTTTTCTTCACGGATTAAACGTAGGAATTTTTTAGAACCTGTCACGTTGGTACGTTCACCGACGTTTACAAACAGCGAATCTTCTGTAATGTTGAACGGCTCTAAACCGCTTAAACGGCAAGCGGGTTTGGTTTCTGGCACTTGGCGTGGCTTAATGTCTTTTACGGCATTGGCAATAGCACGGATGTGATCCGGCGTTGTACCACAGCAGCCGCCAGTGATGTTAATCAGGCCACTTTCTGCAAATTCTTTAATAAAGGCAGCTGTTTCTTCAGGGGTTTCATCATAACCGCCGAAGGCATTTGGTAAGCCAGCGTTCGGATGCGCCGAAACAAAAGTATCAGCAACGTCAGCAATGGTTTTTACATGCGGACGCATGGCATCTGCACCTAGGGCACAGTTAAAGCCGATTGACAATAAGTCACCATGACGCACAGAGTTCCAGAACGCTTCAGCAGTTTGGCCAGTTAAAGTTCGGCCAGAGGCATCGGTAATCGTGCCTGAAATCATCAATGGCAATTCATAGCCAAGCTGATTAAACACTTCTTTCACTGCAAAAATGGCAGCTTTACAGTTTAAGGTATCGAATACAGTTTCAATGAGTAGAATATCCGCACCGCCTTCAATCAGGGCATGCGCAGCTTGAATATAGTTTTCTTTTAACTCATCAAAAGTAATGTTACGAAATGCTGGGTCATTTACATTTGGCGAGATCGAGCAAGTGCGTGAAGTCGGCCCAAGCACACCTGCCACAAAACGCGGTTTTTCAGGTGTTGAGTATTTTTCACAAGCGGCTTTGGCAATACGCGCTGCTTCACGGTTGATCTCTGATACCAAATCTTCCATGTGGTAGTCAGACATTGAAACTTTTGTGCCGTTAAAGCTGTTGGTTTCAATAATGTCTGCACCAGCATCGAGATAGGCTTCATGAATGCCTTGAATGATTTGCGGCTGAGTCAACACCAATAGGTCATTATTGCCTTTGAGGTCAGATGCCCAATCTGCAAAACGCTCACCACGGTAGTCAGCTTCTTCGAGTTTATGACGCTGAATCATGGTGCCCATTGCACCGTCGATAATCAGAATCCGTTGAGCGAGCAGCTCTTTTAGGGTGGCAAGCGTGGACATAAATAACCCCAATCCGATGGAATATAAAATCGGCAAATATATTAACAGAATTCATTGCAGTTTTATTGATATTCAATCATCTTCACAGCGCGCAATTATTAGCTTGTTGAATTAATGAGCAATATTGCAACTTGCTAATTTCATATACCAATTTCATATAAATGTATGGAAAGCTTCATGAATTTGTAATATTGCTCAGGCAAGATTAAAAAACATCCAGCAGGGCTATGCAATATGACAAAAAAACATAACAGATGAAATATAAGTTGAAACATTGGGTTTTAAAGAAAATAAAGTTTAAATACGCAGATTAAATGACTGATTTACTTTATGAAAGTAGAGTATAAAAGTCGGTTTTTAACGCTTAAAAAAAACAAATAAAGCATGAAAAATTGCTTTATATGACACCGCTTTGTCATATAATTGTCATAATTAAATTGAACAATATGGGGATTTTAAAATCCTCTATTCCTGCCTGCATGAATTCTAAACAAACTCCCGTAGATTCAGCGCACACGTCGACTACTCAAAAGTCTACGAATGTTCATGTGCCTACACCGAAATTCTTTATGCCGGTATTTTTAACGGTGATTATTTCAACGTTGATTTATATTGGTTTTCAGGTGACTGCCGATTTAGCGCATGTTCCGCCTTTAAGTCTTTATTCAATGATTTTATTGGGCACAGCCTTATTCATCGCACTTGGCTTTGAATTTGTAAATGGTTTCCATGACACTGCAAATGCAGTAGCAACAGTGATTTATACCAACGCCTTGTCAGCACCGGTTGCGGTAATGTGGGCGGGTTTCTGTAACTTCCTAGGCGTAATGGTTGCCAGTGGTGCGGTCGCTTACGGCATTATTGCTTTATTACCTGTTGAATTGATTATGAATGTCGGTTCAGGTGCTGGCTTTGCCATGGTTTTCGCTATGTTGATCGCAGCGATTTTGTGGAATTTAGGAACTTGGTTCTTAGGCATCCCTGCGTCTAGTTCGCATACTTTGATTGGTTCTATTCTTGGCGTTGGCATCATGAACTACCTGTTAAATGCAGGCGGTGGTGCGAGCGGTGTAGATATGGAGCAGGTGCTTAAAGTCGGTAAGGCGTTATTGTTCTCGCCACTGATTGGTTTTGCATTTGCAGCTCTCGTTTTCTTGTTGGTGAAGCGTATTTTCCGCAAACAGCTTGAACTGTTTCAGCCACCAGAAGGCAATAAGCCGCCACCACCACTGATTCGTGCAATTTTGATCTTTACCTGTACAGGTGTAAGTTTTGCGCACGGTTCAAATGATGGTCAAAAAGGTATGGGGCTGATCATGCTGATTTTGATCGGATGTGTGCCATTGGCTTATTCATTGAATAAGAACTTAGATAATCAACATATTCAATCTTTCCATCAGTTATCTGCTCAAACTGCAACGGCGATCTACGCAGAGCATAAGGATATTCCTGATGCACAAGCGCGTGATGTACTCACCAAATACATTCAAACCAAAGAAGTCAGCCCAGAAGTTGTGCCAGCTTTAGCAAGTTTGACCGATCATTTAGGTGAGCGTGTTGCACAGTATGGCGACTTAAAAGATATTCCTGAACAAGAAGTATCTTCGATTCGTAATGACATGTACCTCAGTACCACTGCTTTTAAACGTCTAGATAAAGCTGAACAACTACCAGCAATGGCAGAAGCTGAACAAAAGACAGTGAAGGAATATCGTAGTCACTTAGATTCGTTCTTACAGTACATTCCAACATGGGTGAAAGTCGCTGTTGCATTGGCACTGGGTCTTGGAACCATGGTGGGTTGGAAACGTATTGTCGTGACTGTAGGTGAGCGTATTGGTAAAAACCACATGACCTATGGTCAGGGCATGTCTGCCGAGCTTGTTGCTATGTCAACGATTGCTGCTGCGGATGGTTTTGGTATGCCAGTATCGACTACACACGTACTTAACTCTGCGGTTGCAGGTACCATGGTCGCGAATAAATCGGGTCTGAACTTTGCAACAGTGAAAACCATTCTATCAGCTTGGGTCTTCACTTTACCTGCAACGATCTGTCTATCAGGTTGCTTGTACTGGTTATTCTTGAAAGTGTTCTAAGCAACTCAAATTCCAGATATAAAAAAACGCTGCTTCGGCAGCGTTTTTTTTGGCTCTAACTCAGATATCACCGATTTTAATGGGATAACTGAGCTGAATAGGAACAATCAAAGTAGCAAGTTGAAGCTTTGAAAAGTTCAGTAATGATTTAAACCAATGCAATTATGCTTTTTTAAACAGACCCAATACCTTTTTCACGGGCAATTTATCTTCAGCAAAACCATACAGCGCCGCAAAAGGTAAGGCGGTACGCGCCAAATAAGCCACACGCCATAAGCCACCATGGTTGGCACCATGCATCATGAGTTCTAAAGGATGATCCAGCACTGTCTCAGGGTTAGCAACCGATTGAGGATTTCTCAAGTCGTGAATCCATAATGCAGCCATGAGTGCATTGGTGGTTTCAGGTTGAAACGATTCCACATCAAATAAACTCGCACCATTAAATGCCGCCTTTAATAATGGGTTCTTCGTTACTGAGCGGGTTGTGGTGGATGGCGCAATATTGATACTAACCCGCTGACCATTTTGACGTGCCACAGTTGCACGCCATTGTTGAATACGTTTTGCAAGTGCGTAGTTAGGACCTTGTTCCACCACCAAACAGTCAGCGATACCATAGGATTTTCCATTGTCTGCTGTGGTGGTTTGCTCATTATTTTGCTTAAAGAAATGCTGACCTGTGACTTTCGCAATGCTTTGCGTCAAAAGCTTTTGTGCAGACGCACGGTTTTGGAATTTGGCTTGCGCTGCCGTAACAATCTCTTCTGGCACCGCATAGACATCGGTCGGAGTACACATAAACATCAAGCTGGTGTCGGCTTTTTGCTGGCTGACATAGGCCATGATGCTGTCCATGGCCATTGCAACACGAACATGCTTTTCACCATCTAAATAGGCAATTGCAGCTAGATCTAGTTGATGTTCACTTTGTGCAAGCCATTGTGCAATTTCAGGAATGTGTGTCAGTAAATTGGCACCCAATTTGTGTTTTAGTTCTTGAATGGGTGTGTCTTCATGCACAGCGTCGAGACTTGGCGCATATAAAGTGGCATTACCGGCCTGAACCGTGCTTAAGATTCGATCCCAAACACGTTCATTATTGAGGTCAATTGCCACAATATTGGCTTTCCATTTTGCTAACCACGTCAGAGGGCCAGCTTCGGAGGCAGCACCAAAAAGCACCATAGTCCGATCTGACAAATCGAACCATTCTGGGTGTGCAATGGCTTCACGTAATGCGTCTGCATGACTGGCTTCAATGATGCCAGCATCTTGCCATTTTTGAATCTGAGCCAGTAAAGCCTCACCTTGCAGTTTTTGGCCATGATAGGGCACATACCACTCAGGCGCTGCGTCACTTTCACCTTTTAACTTCACGGTATGCAGCGGATGTGCAGTTAAAGCTACTGCATCTTTGAGCGTATGCTTTTCTTGATCACGATAAAACTCAAAGACGTGATGCGCTTTATTTAAACCTTGCTCAGCAATGTTGATCGCAGCTTCAGATGATTGAATCCCTTGTTCAACCAAGGCTTTAAAATATTCAGGATATTTTTTACGCCAGTTTTTTTCTTGTTTTGCTCGTACAGAAGAGTGATGGTCAACTGCAGCTAAGGCTTCAGCAATAATTTCACGACCAGTTTTAGATGTACTCGGCTTTTGGTTTGAAGCCAAAATGGGAAATTGAAGACCTTCAGTTGAACTCGACATGCAAAATATCTCAGCTAATTTTGTAATTAATATACAGATGTATACATTATCTATGCCAAATTAAAAAATAGGGTGGCATAAAGTGCCAGATTTATATGATTTGTCATGTGCTTTTGTGAACTTTCGTAGAATATACAGCGTCAATTTTTATTGTCGGAATTGAAAAAGCCTTCGGTTTGAAGGCTTAAAAGAAGAGGGCATTAAATCAATAACGGCAAATCAACAACGACCTTTTTTAGCCTGTCCGGGCGGGCAAAAGTCGCCGTGTCGATCTGGGTAATTGTAAGGATAGTGATTACGATCTGGGTCGACGACGATACTGCCTTCACGGGTGTGAACGGCACAAGCACTCAACACGCAGGTCAACAGCAAACTTGAGAACATCAGGACTTTTTTCATTGGAATTTTCCCTTTTTTATTCTGTGTCATTTCAGTTTAAATCAGGGCATGGGTAGATAGCGTTTCAATCTGCTGTGAAATTGTATAGCTCGATATTCAAAGTGCGGTGTTGTAGATATGGGAAATTGGCTAAAGAAAAGATCAATGGTCATGAGGTTAAACTCGGCGCAATAAAAAAGCCTAAACTGAAACGGTTTAGGCTATCATTTTTACAGCTTAAATTAGGCTGATTTTTTAGACTTAACGTTTAGAAAGGAACGTTTAATAACTGACTTAAGAAATGTGGAATGAGTTTCGGTTCAAGAATAATCGTCATGATTACACCATACGCTGCGCCCCAAAGGTGTGCGCTGTGGTTAATGTTGCTGTTGCCACGTTTACCTGACCAGATACTATAAGCCACATAAAGCACGGCAAAAATAATTGCAGGAACAGGAATAAAGAATACAAAAATCAGTTTCCACGGTTCAAACAAGATATAAGCAAAGAGTACTGCAGATACTGCCCCAGAAGCCCCTAAACTTGCCCAATGGGTATCATGCTTATGTTTTAAATAACTCGGAATAATCGCAGCGATCAAACCGCCTAAATAAAACAGCACAAAGCCCATGTCGAAAAAATATTGGCGATAAAAACTTTCAATCACGCTACCAAAGAAAAATAAGGTAATCATGTTGAATAATAGGTGCGCACCATCTGCATGAATAAAACCATGGCTAATAAATCGGTCATACTCGCCACGACTGAGGGCTGGCGGCCAAAATAACAAACGATTCATCACTTTCTGATTTGAAAATGCAATCAGTGAAATCACCACCGTAATCAGGATAATGGTCACGGTGTGGTTAAAGGGTAGGCCCAACATATATGACTATTCTACTTGTTAAAATTTATGCTCAATAATGCCATTAAAACGGCTTAAAGCGTGAACTTTCAGAATAATTCCGACAATTTTAGTTGATTTTTTTCTAATGCCCCGCATCTTAAGTTAAAATAGCGACTTCAGCTTGAGGAAATATTGTAATGTCGACTGAGAACAACAGCACAGCAGTTGCTGAAGAAATTCCAAACCTATTGATCACTCCAAATGCCCAAGAGTATTTGAAAGATCTTTTGGATAAACAAAATACACCGGGCATTGGTGTACGTGTTTTTGTGGAAAATCCGGGTACGCCACGTGCTGAATGTTGTATGGCTTACAGTGCACCAGAAGAAGTTGTGCCTACAGACTATAAACAAGACTATCCAGATTTCCCTGCATTTATTGACACACCGTCTATTCCATATCTTTTGGATGCGGTGATTGACTATAACAAAGACCGTTTTGGTGGTCAGTTAACATTCCGTGCACCAAACTCAAAAGTGCCACGTGTGGGTCCAGATGCCTCTGTAGAAGAGCGTATCACTTATGTTCTACAGTCAGAAATTAACCCTGGCCTTGCAGGTCATGGTGGTAACTGTGCACTGGTAGAAGTGGTTGAAGATGCAGAACATGGTTTAACTGCAGTGCTTAAATTCGGTGGTGGTTGTCAAGGTTGTTCTTCAATCGATTTAACCTTGAAACAAGGTGTTGAAACAACATTGAAGCAGCATGTACCTGAGTTAATGCGTGTTGTTGACCAAACGGATCACAGTAATACTGAAGGTGCTTATTTCAAATAAGTTCAGTATTTTTATAAAAAGCCGCAACGTTGCGGCTTTTTTATTGTCTAAATCAAAAAAACGAAGATTTTCAGATATTTCTAGGGTTTTTACATCAAAATGATAAGCGATATCACAAATATAAATAAGAATGATTATTAAAATTAATTGCAATATTGTTTGTGGTGGTTACAATGTGCAACACATTATTCTAGATTTCTCCATAAATACGTTTATTTGGAAGCACTCAATGACCAAACAACTATTAAAATCAACGCTTACACTTTCAATACTCTGTGCCTTGGTAAGTTTGACGCATGCAGAAGACGTGCACACTGAAGTACCAGATGAATCCGTAACGAAGATGGAAACCATTGTTGTTACTGCAGCAGAACAGGTTAAACAATCATTAGGTGCTTCAAAAATTACGGCAGAAGATTTAGAAAAAATGCCGGTTGTGAATGATATTTCAGAGTATGTGCGCCGTATGCCGGGTGTGAATTTGACTGGTAACAGTGCCACCGGGCAACGTGGTAATAACCGTCAGATTGATATCCGTGGTATGGGGCCTGAAAACACGTTGATCTTAATTGATGGCAAGCCTGTAAATTCGAGAAACTCAGTACGTTATGGCTGGCGCGGTGAGCGTGATACACGTGGTGATTCGAACTGGGTACCTGCGGATGCTATTGAATCGATTGAAGTGCTGCGTGGTCCAGCAGCAGCGCGTTATGGTTCAGGTGCGATGGGTGGTGTGGTCAATATTAAAACCAAGAAAGTGACCAACGACGTGCATGGCTCTGTGGAAGTTTTTACCAATCAACCTGAAGACGCTAAAGAGGGCGCAAGTCACCGTGAAAGCTTTAACTTAAGCGGGCCAATTCTCAAAGATGTCCTTTCATATCGGTTATACGGTAGTTATAACAAAACCGATTCAGATGCTGCGGATATTAATGCATTAATGGACAATGGCGCGCGTATGGCGGGTCGAGAAGGCGTTGAAAATAAAGATATTGCAGGGCGTTTGGCTTGGCAGTTGAACGATCAACAAGTCTTGATGTTTGACGCAAGTGTTGGCCGCCAAGGCAACCGTTTTGCAGGTGACAGTCAAAACAGTGTATTTGATCCAGCCGATCCAAACAAAGCGCCTATTCTATCGGCTTTAATTGGTGAAGAAACCAATACCATTTATCGTGATAGTTTTGCATTAACCCATGAAGGTACGTGGGGTTGGGGCGATAGTAAACTCATTGCGCAATATGACAAAACCAAAAATAAGCGCTTACCTGAAGGAACAGGCGGTAGTACTGAGGGACAGATTAATAATCTTGAAAATAAACAAACGTCATATCTAGAAACCATTCGCTTTAATGCAGAAGCCAATCTGCCGTTCCAATGGTATGTTCCACAAGTATTAACTTTAGGCGCTGAATGGGTTGAAGATGACTTTACCGATACGGTTAATACACAAGCTGGCACAGGCGGTTTTGGTGATGTGTTGACCTCAGGTGACCGTTCACAAATGGATTCACGGATTGCGTCGGCCTATATTGAAAACAATATGAACTTGGGCGAAAGCACCGATGTCGTTTTGGCACTACGCTATGATAATCATAGCAAATCAGGCGATAGCTGGAGTCCAAGTCTCAATATTACGCAAAAGCTTGGCGACTATTGGACATTAAAAGGTGGTGTGGCTAAGGCGTATAAAGCACCCAATATGTACCAAAATGCGGAAGGTTATCTGTTAAGTACTCGCGGTAATGGCTGTCCGATTGGGCTGAGCCAATGTCTATTACAAGGTAATGGCGATCTCAAACCTGAAACTTCAGTGAATAAAGAGTTAGGTGTGCAGTTCGAAAAAGACATCGTGAATGCAAGCTTTGCATGGTTCCGTAATGATTATAAAAATAAGATCGTTGCGGGGGATACACGTTTGGAAGAACTAGAAGTAAATGGTACAACGTATAATGTACTGCGTTGGATGAATACGCCGGAAGCTTTGGTGGAAGGTGTTGAAGGAAGTATTTCTTTAGATTGGGGTGATATCACGTGGACCAATAACGTTACCTATATGATCAACTCTGAAGATAAACGTACTGGCAATCCGCTTTCAGTGATTCCGAATTACACACTGAACTCTATTTTGAACTACAACATCACGGATCGATTAGACAGTAACTTTGTCTATACCCAATATGGTCGTCAAAAACCACGTCAATATGCAGAAACCAGTCTTGAAAGCAAAGATGGCTTGGCGATGGATAGCGTGAAAAGTTATGGCATTGCAGGCATTAACTTTGGTTATAAATTTAATGCAGCTTTGAGTGCTCGTATCGGTGTGAATAACCTATTTGATGAGCAGAAACTGCGTGATAAAACGGTCAACCAAACATATAACGAGCCGGGTCGTGCTTACTATGCAAGTTTGAAATACCAGTTCTAAGTATGTCCAAAAGAAAAGCCGCTTAACGCGGCTTTTTTTATGCTTGGATATTTAAAATTTTCAGTGCTTCACTTGAGTAGTAAAACTGTTCTAAATACAGACGGGAACGCTCACGTATATATCCTGACTCAATCATTTGCTGCACGATAGGATTGAGTAAGTTTTGAAGTTCATGCTGAATCAGTGCTTCATCAATATTTAAATCACGCAGCAATAAATCAAAAGGGCGTTCTGCATTACGCACGTACCAAGCGTATACGCCATCATGCACTTGCTGTTTCATATACTCAGACTGTCGCATAAAGTCCCAAATTTCATGGCCCATGGCAACTGTTTGCGGCAAGTCCTGAACTTCAACATAGTTCTTTAATACCGAAACTGGCAGCGCTTTTATTTTATGCCACAAATTGGCTTGAAAATGGTACAGCTTATGATCATCAAAGTGCTGATTTAACACGGTTTCACTCATTTGACTGAGCTTTAAAATATTCTTTTGCAAATATTTACTGACCGCATTATCTAAATTGGTATCTGTGACGTTTTCCAGTACCGATTTCCCCATTTTCATAAATCGTGAAACACCGGGTACAGATTTTGCAATCACTGAGTTGTCTAAATAATCTTGTATCGCATGTTGAATCAATTGACTGATCATGGCTGAAAATGCAGGATTGTTGACCATGGTATGAATTAAACGCTGACGATGTCCCTGTTTACTTGCCACATACTGTGCAATTTTATCGATGGTCAACACTGGAATGATTTCGGCAATCGTAGTGCTGTCATTTGCAGGGTGAATCAGTGCAAATTTGATATGTTCAGCAATTTGCTCAATTAGAAATTGACTTGCAGGGGTATTTAAAATTTGTTTCTGCAACAAGGCATTGATTTGATCAAAACTCCAAATTTGCTGCAAAGATTGTTTACGAAACCATTGATAAAAATGGGTGAATTCAGTGGCTACGGTATCATTGTGTGAAAAGCTCTGATCTAAAAAGTTCAGTTGAGCGTCAATCAACTGCTCAATCATCGGGTTTTTCTGCATACTTTCCCTGAAGTCCCAGTGATGGGTATCTAAAAATGGCGAATGCTCAGTTTAACTGAATCAGTTTATCTACCAAAGGGTTTTTAAACTTTTGACTTTTCGCAAGGAAAGGCAAGTAATGGTCTGCAACTTGTTGTTCAGCTTCTAAGATTGGCATATGACCGACGTTATTTAAAATCACAGGGGTTTCTGCACGTTTCAGTAAAGACTTGAGTTCCCCAGCCACTTCAACATTAAAGATTTTATCTTGTTTGCCCCAAAGGATCAGGGTTGGTGCTTCCACCGTTCGTGTTAATCGGGCAAAAGTTTCAGGGGTGTAGATTCGATTGAGCGTGACGACTTGATCGATCATTTTACTGGTGAAGGGCGCACGCGCAATTAAGATATTTTCCTGCGCTTCTTTGAGCTGTGTTGGAACATTGGGCGGATTTTGCATGAGTTTATGCATAACATCATCTAAATCCCCCGGTTTTGAAACGATTAAATTTTTAAGTTTATACGGGTCGCGGGTGTAACTGGTATTGGCCTGTTTATAAATGCCCGCGCTGTTGAGTAAAAATAAACTTTGGGTATCAAAAGGATATTGAGAGGCATATACCGTGGCAATGGAACCACCCAATGAGTGACCTGCAACATTCAGTTTATCTTCAATATCTATTTTAAGGACAAACTGGCGTAGTTGTTCCGTGACATTCGGCACTGAGACATCAAAATCGACAGGGACATGGGTATCGCCATTGGCCGGAAGGTCGGGGATGATCACGTGATAGTTCGGTGTTAAATAATGCGCAACACGATTCCAATTATCACGTGTGCCGCCTAAACCATGAATCAGCAAAATGGTAGGTTTAGAGCGTTGACCGCCTTCGCTATAACTCCAATTCACATTGCCGACTTGAACGCTATGTGTAACTAAACCAGCCGCTTTACGTTCTTGGCTCAAATAGTTTTGCACGATAGAGGGTACAGCCAGGTTTTTGCTGATGGGAGACGGATTTGCAGCCAAAGCATGGTTGGCAGTAAACGTCATACAGCAAATTGTTGCTAGCTTGAAAAAGTCAAAAACGCGTGAATGATGTCCTTTCATTGACGTTTACCCCAGTTAAATCGAATAGATATATTTTTTAGATCATTTATATGACTATTATCAGAATGGGCTGAAATAGCAAAAGCGTATATTTATGAAATATATTGTAAATTAAAAATGACCTTTGTCATCCATTGCTTTTTTGACGTGGTTAAACTTGCGTTTTAATAATGTGAACCATTACAGAAAAAATATTTTTTTTTTGATGAATGTAGACTAGCATTTTCTATCAAGTTGCATCGTCGTAGAAAAAATTCACAGCAATTGTTTTTGCAAGTGACAATCGATTCGACTGGGATTAAAATATTGCAACTTCGGATAAGGGTAATTAGAACATGCTAGCAGCAGCAGAAGCTTTAGATCGTTTAAAAAAAGGGAATCAACGTTTTGTAAACGGTGAAACGAATCACCCGAAGCTTTTGACGCATCAACAACGTGCTGAAATGGCCGAAAGCCAAGAACCTTTTGCGATTATTTTAGGGTGTTCAGACTCACGTGTTCCTGCTGAAATGGTCTTTGACCAAGGCTTGGGCGATTTATTCGTGATTCGTGTTGCAGGTAATATTGTGGCACCGTCTCAAGTCGGTAGCGTGGAATTTGCAGCAGAAAGCTTTGGATGTCCTGTGGTCATTGTATTGGGTCATACACACTGTGGCGCGATTCATTCTACGATTGAAGCTTTAACTAACCCTGCGACACCTCCATCAGCAAACTTGATGTCGATTGTGAACCGCGTTCGTCCATCTGTAGAAATACTTATGCAAACTGAATTGAAAGATGACCTTGAAAAACTTTCAATGCATGCAGTACGTTCAAACGTTTTTGCATCAGTGAATCAACTTCGTCATGGTTCAGCAGTCCTCGAAAACTTAATTGCGCAAGGCAAATTAAAAGTGGTGGGCGCTGAGTATTCACTCGAAACGGGTGAAGTGAGCTTCTACGATTTCTAAGCAGATTACAGTAAATACAAGATTTAAAAAAAGGCGCTCAAATGATGCGCCTTTTTTAACGAATCCATTTTCACCCACTAAATTTATAAGCTTGCTTTGATCAATGGATATGCATTGTTCAGCAAAATCGGTTGCGCTTTGGCATTCGGGTGAATCTGATCTTGTTGCATTAAGTTTTTATGTCCCGCAACCCCTTGCATAAAGAAAGGCAATAATTTGACTTTGTACTGTTGGCTCAACACTTGATAGTTATTTTCAAAAGCTTGGCTATATGCCTTGCCATAATTCGGTGGAATTTTCATTCCAAATAAAATCACTTTCGATTTAGCCTGTTGGCTTTTTTGAATCAGCTGCGCTAAGTTTTTTTGAATTTGTGCAGGGGGCTGTCCGCGTAAACCATCATTACCACCTAACTCAATCACCACAAGGTCTGGACGATGGGTCTGCAATAGTTTGGGGAGTCGTGCCAAAGCACCACTGGTGGTTTCACCGCTGACACTTGCATTGACCACTTTATGTTGTTTCGGATACTGTTGGTCTAGACGTTTTTGTAATAAGTGGACCCAACCTTGCTGCACTGAAACACCGTAACCTGCACTTAAGCTATCGCCCAAAATCATAATGGTTTTGGCAGAGAGCAGCATCGGGCAGAACATCAGTGCAATAGCCAGCAAGTAACTCAATAGACGATTATTTTGAATGCGATTTTGCATATAGGGAAGATATGACCCAACTCACGACAGATGTTGACATCATGCCACAGGCGATTATTTCTGCACAGCAATTGACACAAAAGATACAACTTCCACAAAAACAGTTATCGATCTTTGAACACCTCGATCTTGAAATCTTTGCCGGGGAACAAGTTGCGATCACTGGTCGCTCTGGTTCAGGTAAATCCACCTTGTTGGGGATTTTGGCGACCTTAGATCAGGCCAGTTCTGGACAGTTACGGGTCTGTGGTCAGGACATTCATCTATTAAATGAAGAACAGCGTGCTCAAGTCCGTTTGGCCCATATTGGTTTTGTCTTTCAGTCTTTCCAGTTGTTGCCACATTTAACGGCACTGGAAAATGTCATGCTGCCGCTACGGTTACAAGCAAATTTTCAGGTCAAAGCTGCCGAAGAAAAAGCATTAAAACTGTTAGCAAAGGTCGGACTAGAACGCCAAGCGCATCAAGCCCCTAAAGTTTTATCCGGTGGTGAGCAGCAACGAGTTGCGATTGCCCGTGCTTTGGTGAGTGAACCCGATCTGATCTTTGCAGATGAACCGACAGGTAATTTAGACAGTGCAACGGCACAGGAAATTGAACAACTGTTATTTCAGTTAAATCGTGAAATGGGAACCACTTTGGTATTGGTGACGCATGATGCCGATTTGGCCCGTCAATGTCAGCGCCATTTTGAATTGGTCAATGGTCAATTGATTGAGCATCGAACAGGAGATGCTGCATGAATCTTTTGGCACTGTTTCGACCACTCTTACAGCTGAGTTTTAAAACCACGGGTGTGTATTTATTATTGATCACACTAACCTTGGCGATCAGTGCCACCACGGCTTTAAAGTTTAGTAATGTACAAATTCAAAATGCTGTAGCGCTACAAGCTGCTGAAATGTTGGCAGCAGATTTGGTGCTGACAGCCAATGAACCAATTCCACAAGAGTGGCAACAACAAGCCAAAACACAGCAATTAAAACAATCGAATGTCACGCTATTTAGCAGTATGGCACACACCGATCAGCAATTTGTCATGGTCAATGTCAAAGCCGTTGATGCTGCATTTCCATTAAGAGGTGAACTCGAAACAGAACCGAAACTAAACCGCTCCATACAAGCAGGTGAGGTTTGGTTAAGTCCGCGTGCTATGGATTTGTTGGGCGTAAAAGTGGGAGATCAGATCAATATTGCTGATGCTGCTTTTCAAGTCAGTGCCAAAATCATTCATGACACCAATCAGGAGCTCGGCTTCAGTGGTTTTTCACCGACGGTTATAATTGCGCAGTCTGAGGTGGCGAGAACCAATGCCATCCAAGTCGGGAGTCGGATTGAATATCGTCTGTTAATGGCTGGAGATGCACAAAATACCCAGCGCTTTGAAAAACTGTATAAGCAGAAATTTGGTGATCAAAGCGAAGACCTTTCCGCTAACTCAGATCATGCGCAGGTTCAGGATGCGGCTCAAAGCAGTTTGAAATTGAGAAATGCCAGTGAAGGCAATACCCGCTTGATGAAGCCGATAGCCAACCTAGAAACGTTTTTACAACTGGCGAATATTTTAACTATTCTACTTTGTGGCATCGCCATCGCATTAACCAGCCAGCGTTATGTCCAACAAAATCAGGATGCCATTGCGCTGATGCGCTGTATTGGATCGACCAAACAGCAAATATTAAGTGCTTATCTAGCTTTACTGTTGGTTGTACTCGGGCTTTCAATCCTGTTTGGAAGTTTGATTGGTCTGGGATTGGGTTATGGTTTATTGCAACTGATGCTACAGCTGATTCCAAATTTACAATTAGAGTTTTCAGCCCTGTCTATGCTGCTTGGCCCGCTTCCAATTGCAATATTCACCAGTGCGATTGTGCTATTAGGATTTGTTCTTCCAAGTCTTTGGCAATTATTAGGGACACCGCCAGCACGGGTGATACGACAACAAGAGCGTTCTGTACGTTCCATACTTTGGATGCTCAGTTTCGGCACACTCAGTTTGGTGGTGTTTTGTGGGGTATTAACTGAAAATTTACAACTCACCCTGTGGCTGATTTGCGCCATCATCTTCCTGTGTGTTGGCCTATATATGATGGTCTGGCTCAGTTTAAAGGCTTTGAAAAGTTGGGGGACGAAAATCTCAGCGTATATACGCACACCGTATCAAACGGCATTTCAAATTACCGCATTAGCATTGGGTCTAAGTCTGATTACGGTTTTAGCGGTATTACGTACAGATTTGCTGGAACGTTGGCAACAACAATTACCACAAGGGACACCTAACCAATTTGTCTATGGATTACCGCCATTTGAGTTGCAGGATTTTAATCAACAACTCAAGCAGCATGGCTGGCAAGGGACGCCGATGTACCCGAATATTCGTGGACGATTAGTTGCCAAAAATGATCTCCCTTTTTCGGATGCCTTAATTAAAAGCAATAATTCATTACGCCGTGAATTGAATCTTACGCAGGCTGCAACTTTTCCGAAAGATAATCAAATCATCGCGGGCAGTCAGCAGTTTCAACAGGTTAATGAAGTATCGGTAGAGGTGAAAACCGCACAAGAGCTGGGTATTCAAATTGGAGATCGACTGAGTTTTAGCCTTCCTGAAGGGATTTTACAAGCCAAGGTGATCAACCTTCGTAGTGTGGAGTGGGAAAGCTTTAGTCCAAACTTTTTCTTTATTTTTTCTCCCCAAACCATGGATGAAAATGCCGGCAGCTATTTGGGGAGTTTCTATGTTCCACCGCAAGATAAAAATCAATTGATTGGTCTAATTCAGCAGTTTTCGAATACCGTGTTTATTGATGTCAGTCTGATTTTGGATGAGATCAAACGCATCGTCAGCGTATTGGTTCAGATTATTACTATCTTGGCGATGTTGGTCAGTATTTCAGGCATTTTGGTCTTGGTTGCATGTTTGAATTTATTTATGGATGAACGCAAAAAAGAAGTGGCATTACTGCGTTCCTTCGGCAGTTCCAAGCAAAAGTTAAAGTCGATGCTCAGTTTGGAAGTTGGTTTGATGGGGCTAATTTCGGGTGTTGTGGCATGTATTTTTGCTGAAGTGATCAGTGCGATTGTCAGTTATAAAATGGAACTGGTCATCCAGTTGCATGCAGAGATTTGGTTGATCCTACCATTGGTAATGACCTTAGTCTGTACTTTGATCGGACGTTATCGCTTAAGTTATCTTTGCGATATTCCACCCTTAGAAAGCTTGCGTGAACTAAATAGTTAAGGGTGGAAATGGTTAACAGCTGAGCAAGTTAAGAGTGGAGCAGGAACCCAGTACCTAGTTCAGGTTTAGACATGATTTGATGTGTTTTCAACATGTCAGTGTTGATAGCCACTGGTTTCCTTCCATTGTTTAACGTGCTGCGAGAGATTGCTTCATCAGCAGGATAAAGTGTTCCCAAAGCGGTAAAATCGGTTGGATTAATTGTTGGCAATGCAGATAAAACAGATAGCATCCGACAGCTGCGGCGATTAGACCGATCATTTGAATGAGCAGGGATTGATGTAATTTTTGTCCCACATACCAAATGAAAGCCAAGGCAGCGCCCATCAACATGCCGCCAATATGCGCGGCATTATTAATCCCACTGATCATAAAGCCCATCGCGAGGTTAATGCCCATCACCATCAATAAGGTTTTTTTATCCAGATAAAATTGCTGTTTAGGTAACATGGGAAGCAGCGAAATAATCGTCAGCGCGGCACCCAGTCCCATCACTGCACCCGATGCGCCTGCACCAATACTCGGGAAAAGCTGCTGATTGGCTGCACCTTCGGCCAATAAAGCATAGCTGTCTTGAATGGTTAAATACCCACTCAATAAGCTTCCCATCAGTCCTGCTAAAACATACAGACCGAGGAAGTAGAAACGACCTAACATTTGCTCGGCAACACTGCCAAAAATATACAAAGCCCACATATTCAACATCAGGTGAATCAGGCCAAAATGAAAAAACATACTGCTGAATAAGCGGATGGGTTCCTCTAAAAAGGTTAAAGGTGCATAATCAGCACCCCAACGCAAAGCATCCAGTGTGTCGGGTTGGCTAACGTTCATTCCATGCAACACTTGCCAGCCAAAGAGTCCAACATTGATGGTAATTAAGAGTGCCGTGATCCACCACAGTTGGATTTGCAGTTTGCGGGTTGATACAGCAGGAGGGCTGAGTTCAGACATGCTATTCTTGTACTGTGTCAAAATATTTAAAAATAAGCTTAACATGAAAAAACAGAATTTCTGGAGTAACACACTGACATGAAAGCCTTTATTGTTCGTACATTGTTAATTCTTGTCAGTCTTGTACTTTTGGTGCAGCTTTGGATCTTTGGTAGTTTGGTGTGGTGGCGTACGCATCCTGTGGAATCGACGATGATGATGCGTTTAGATTATTGGTCTGAGCCATCCAAACCGATTAAACACGAATGGCGTGATTACGACCAAATCAGTGATTATGTCAAACATGCTGTTGTTGCCGCGGAAGATGGCAAGTTTTTACAACATAAAGGTTTTGATTGGGAAGGCATGCAAAATGCTTTAGAACGCAATAAAGATAAGGGCAAAGTGGTTGCAGGTGGATCGACCATTTCTCAGCAATTGGCAAAAAACTTATTTTTATATAATAAGCGGTCATTTATTCGAAAAGGGCAGGAAGCTGTTGCAACATGGATGATGGAACGCATGTGGACGAAGCAACGTATTTTAGAGGTATATCTCAACTCGGTTGAGTTTGGGGACAACATTTACGGCGTCGAAGCTGCAACACAGCACTATTTTGGTAAAAGTTCACGGAGTTTGAGTCGAGAACAAGCAGCGTTTATTGCGGCTATTTTACCTAATCCAAAATATTATGATGAAAATCGACAAGATCGTAAGCTAAATTATCGTAAGCGCATGATCCAAAAATATATGCGTTATAGCCATATCCCAGATTAAAAACGATCTAAACACCCGTCAAATGGCATGGTAGCGATTTGAATTACAACAAAAAGCTCATCTTTATGGGCTTTTTTTATGAAATTGTCATAAATTTGAAGCATACTAAACTGAGTACAGCACACATTTTTTTATATGGGTTTGAGATGAATACCGCAGCTGAAGTCGCGCAAGTACCTACTGAATATACTTATAATGATCGTTATATTAATCGAGAGTTATCGATTCTCGACTTTCATCTGCGTGTGCTCGAACAAGCGGTTGATCCGATACATCCATTACTTGAACGCATGAATTTCTTGCTGATCTTTTCACGTAACTTAGACGAATTTTTTGAAATTCGTGTTGCAGGAATGATGGAACAGCTAGACTTAGGTAATGAAAGCCGCAGTCCAGATGGCTTAACACCAAAACAAGTATTAGATGAAATTTCTGCGACAGCGCATGCGGCAATTGAGCGCCAGTATCGTATTTTAAATCAAGAAATTTTACCCAAACTGCGTGAAGAAGACATTTGCTTCTTACGTCGTGGTGAATTAACCCCTGCACAGTCGGCATGGGTAAAAAAGTATTTCCAAGAACAAGTTGCTCCGGTCTTAACGCCAATTAGCTTAGATCCTGCACATCCATTCCCTCGCTTGGTGAATAAGTCGCTGAACTTTATTGTGACTTTAGAAGGGAAGGATGCGTTTGGTCGTCAGATTGACTTAGCCGTTGTACCTGCACCGCGTTCGCTGCCACGTGTCGTTCGACTCCCTGATGAATTAACCGGTGGAAAAGAACATCACGTGATGCTATCGGCAATTATTCATGAACATGTCTCTGACTTGTTCCCCGGTATGACGGCGACGGGTTGCTACCAATTCCGCGTGACGCGTAATGCCGATTTGGCTTTGAATGAAGATGTTGAAGACTTGGCCAAAGCTCTGAAAGGTGAGTTGAATTCACGTCGTTTTGGTCGCGCCGTTCGCTTGGAAGTGACAGAAAATTGTCCGCAGCATATTTATGAATATTTGCTTGATGAGTTCGATTTAGAAGAAGAGCAACTCTATAAAGTAGATGGACCAGTTAACCTTGCACGTTTACTGTCAAACTTTAAACGTCCACATCTACGTTATGACGCGCATATTCCTGTTATACCGAAAGTACTCAAAAAATCTGAAAACATTTTTAGTGCGATGCAAAAGCAAGATATTTTGCTGCACCATCCCTTTGAATCATTCGCACCGGTAATTAATTTACTGCGTGAAGCTGCACGTGATCCACAAGTTTTGGCCATTAAACAAACGCTTTATCGAAGTGGCGCAGATTCGGAGATTGTGCAAGTTTTAGCGGAAGCAGCACGTAATGGTAAAGAAGTCACCGCTGTAATTGAGCTTCGTGCACGATTTGATGAAGAATCAAATATTGCTGTAGCCAATGTATTACAAGAAGCGGGTGCAGTGGTGGTGTATGGCATCGTGGGCTATAAGACCCATGCCAAAATGATTTTGGTGGTACGCCGTGAAAATAATAAATTGGTGCGTTATGTACATTTAGGTACGGGTAACTATCACGCGGGCAATGCGCGTATCTACACCGATTATGGCCTGTTAACTACCGATAAAGAACTCTGTGAGGATGTACATCGTATTTTCCAAGAACTGACCGGAATGGGCAAAATGGCGAAGTTGAAAAAACTGCTGCATGCGCCATTTACCTTACATACTCAACTGATCAATTATATTGATAATGAAATTGCCAATGCAAAAGCAGGTAAGCCTGCGCAAATCATTGTCAAGGTCAATGCATTAACTGAAGTTCAGTTGATCAATAAACTGTATGAAGCTTCACAAGCGGGTGTGCAGATTGATTTAATTATTCGTTCTATTTGTTGTTTACGTCCAGGTTTACCGGGGCTGTCTGAAAATATTCGCGTACGTTCTATTGTTGGCCGTTTCTTAGAACATACCCGAGTTTATTATTTCAGTAATAATGGCGATGCACGGATTTACTGTTCAAGTGCAGACTGGATGGATCGTAATTTATTTAACCGTGTTGAAGCCTGTTTCCCAATTGAAGATCCAGCCTTGAAAAAGCGTATTTATCAATTAGGTTTAGTGAATTATCTAAAAGATAATCAGCAAGCTTGGTTGCTCCAAAGTGATGGACGTTGGATTCGTACCCATGTTCAAGAGGGCGAGGAAGCGCATAATTCACAGCATGTGCTTTTAGACGCATTTAAATAAAAGTACAGAAAAAATAAAGGGAGCAATGCCCCCTTTATTTTTTTAAATTTATAGATTGTTTTTGAATCCTTTATCTCAGCTAAATTTAGCTGTAGCTACAAATTTTTCGGTAGATATTTTTGACAAAACCATCAATTTGATAAGTAGAAAGTTTTAATTCATTCACCATCTGCTCTTGAGTCGCACTATGGCTGACCATATCTAAAATTTGATATTCAGCTGGATTTAGACTGAGCTGTTTCGGCGCTACATTTTGCGGACTAAAAGTTTCACTCAATAAAAATTTTGCAAAACTTGGGTGCAGGGCAGCGCCACCTCTTAAAATGGTTTTCAGCTGGTTATAAGTGTCTTCAATTGGCTGTTGAATCAACATATAGGCAGTTGCACCTAACTGAATCGCATGTAAAGTTAAATCGGCAGACTGTTCATTGACTAAAATGATGAGATTACTTGAAGGATAGATTTTCTTAATTTTATGGATGAAAGAGATATCAGACTGTTGAGTGACCACTAAAAAGATTAAATTGGGCAATTGATTGAAAATTTGCTGTTCCGCATCTGCTAAATTTTCTGAAAATGTAATGAGGTCTTCAGGATAACCGAGGTCTCCTAAGATGTTAAACAGCACTGTTTTTGAAGTCATCGATTGATGATCAATAATCAAAACGGGTACTGGTAATAAAAATTCACTCATCATACATTTCGCTCATTTATTATTTTAATCAAATTGCATTTCCATAATTTGCACGAATGCGAATCATAAAAATATACCTAGAAGTTGGGATTTATACATCAAAATATAATTAAGTTATTGTGATTTAATAGAATTTAAATAGCGTATATTTTTGGTGTTTTTCATTATTTTGAATGAAAAGATTTATGGTTTTTTGTTTTTAATTTTAGATTTATTGGTTAAATAACAATTAAATTTGTATTCGGATTGAAAAAAATAATCGAAATGTGAATATCGTATTTTGACAACGGATAAATTGGACTGTTTCCGATATGAATTTATTTCTATCTATTGCTTAGTTATTTTAAATATAAAGCGTAGTAAATATTTAAAATAATGTGATTGATTTTTAGTCAACATTTATTCTATAGGACCTTATTTTCAATTCGCCTACTTTATCTAAAATACCTGAAACTAGTGATTTTAACGAAGGTTATATTTTAATAAGATGTATTTATCTTCTTACTTATCTGGCTAGTGTGAAGATATTATCGAGGCGATGAATTGAGATATACATCAAGTCATATATTACCTTATCAGGCTACCTATTTGGGTTAGCCTTTTCTTTTTTCTAGATGCTGTATTTCATTTTTTAACTGATGTTATATAGTAACATCAGAAGCGCGATTTGATTTAAATAAAAACCGATATGCGTAAGGCCATCCGCAAGTGTTTGAGACAGGATGACTTCTAATCAAAAATGTTTTTGCGATACTTTGAATAAGTAGACGCTAGTGAACGAGTTTTGCGGTGAGGAGCATTGCTCTGCAAGATGGTTTTCTTACGAAGCGCACTTCTCATTTTGCCGAATGAAGAAACAACGTTTCGTAAGAGTACCTCCAGCCGAAAACTAATCTCTTTATTCAATCCCTAGATGTAAGATTCCATCGAATAGATTTAAAAATGCGAAATTACTTTTACGTGAGTAACATCAGTTTTTAAATTAATATTAACTTCTGCACAATAAAAAAGAGAGCCATGTGCTCTCTTTGATATTCACGGATTGATTATTGATTAGTGTAGATTATTGGTGATTTTCTGCAAGATTTGAAGCAATACATCAAATTCACTTTGAAGCGGCGTACTCTTACGCGTCACCAATGCCAATGTGCGTGTAGGACTTGCTTCAATTTCTTTTACAGCCAAATCTTCATTGGCTTTGATCATATTGGTATGAACTGCAATTTCAGGCAATAAGGTAAAGCCTAAATCTGCGGAAACCATCTCAACCAAAGTTGGTAAAGAGCTTGCTTTTAAACGATGGTCATTTTTACGTTCACCAATCGGGCAAGCACTCAAAGCATGATCACGTAAGCAATGGCCTTCTTCAAGCAACATTAAACGAGATAAATCTAGGTCGTCTAAAGATTTCGCTTGAGCTGCATTTTGGTCAGCTTTGTTGTACACCAAGAACAATTTTTCTTTGTTTACTTCTGCAACTTTCAAGCTACGTGTATCGAAAGGAAGAGCAAGTAATACGATATCTAGATTACCGTGCTCGAGTTTCTCAACAATTTTTTCACTTTGTGCTTCATGTAAATGCAATTGAATTTTTGGTAGTTGCTTATGCACTTCTTCTAATAATGGTGCAAGTAAAAATGGCGCAATAGTAGGAATGACCCCTAGATGTAAATCACCCGTTAGAGGTTCGCTCATTTCACGACTTAAACGCATTAGGTCTTGCGCATCTGCCAATAGAACTCGAGCTCTTCCGACAACTTGTTCACCAAGAGGAGTTAAACGCACGTTTTGACGGTCGCGTTCTACCAATACGCCACCTAGTAAACGCTCAAGTTCCATGATCCCGCCAGACAAAGTAGACTGGGTGACAAAAGAACGACGCGCAGCTTCAGTAAAGTGTAGCGTTTCTGACAGTGTTACTAGATATGACAGCTGTCTTAAGGATGGTAATGCAGCCATAGTGTCCTAATTTATGATTTAAAGTGATCAGCAAACAAACCGCTAAGATATGGAATAAAATGCGGTGGGATATCATGCCCCATTCCATCAATTAATTCAAATTTAGCACCTGAAATAGCCTTTGCAACGGCCTTACCATGGCTTGGCGGCAGCAAACGGTCACGAGCTCCATGAACCACAATGGTTTTATGCTGAATTTGTTTATCTAACTGCAGCAGGGAACCTGTACATAATATTGCTAAAAACTGTTGAAGTACACCCGCTGGGTAATAACTCCGCTTATAGAGTTTACGTGCAGTTTGTATCACTTCAAGCTGATTAATATAGCCTGGAGAGCCTATAATATTAAAAACTTTCAGGCTATGGTTAATAATGCCATCTTCATCGTTATATTCAGGTTTTTCAATTAGACTAAATAATTGCTTTGGAAATGGCGGTGGAAGTAAGGGTTGGATGTTACTGGTAAAAAGTAAACTTAAATTATGAACTTTGTCTGGATAGCGTGCCGCCACGATTTGAGCAATCATGCCGCCCATCGAAGCGCCTAAAATATGGACTTTATCCAGTCCCATACGATCAATTAATAGTGCAACATCGTCTGCCATATCGTAGAGGTCATAGGGCGCACCTTGATTCTCTAGACCTAAGGCAAAACGTCCCATCAATTTAAAGGTATTGAGACGTGGGCCTGGGTTACGAATTTTACTCGACAGACCAATATCACGATTATCAAAGCGAATAACTCGGTAACCTTGATCTATTAGGGACTTACAAAAGAAATCGGGCCAATACAACATTTGTGCGCCGAGTCCCATAATCAGTAAGATTGCAGGATCTTCAGGATGACCACCCACCTCGACATGAAGTTCAATGCCATTGCCTAACTCTACGCGAGTTTCATGCATAAAAGAGGCATAAGGTGAAATATTAAACTGAAGGGCACTATTCATTTTTATTTTCCTTTAAAAAGGACGTCTATTATTATCGGGACGTCCTTGTATTTAAACCTTAAACTGAAGCGGGAATCAAGTCCGGAACCTGCTTAGTCAAAGTTAAGCGTTGCTTCCCAGCAGTTGCACCGAGCAGTACAAATCCACGTAATACGCCATCTTGATCGACTGCACGTGCAATCATACCATCTTCAAGCTCCTCTGTTTCCCATTGGGTTTCAACATCAATAGGTGCAGGAAGGACAGTTAAAGGTGCAGCAGGTGTTTTAACGGCTACAGGCATGGCTGGATAATGCACTGCGGTATGTTCACCATTGAGGGTTTTTGCCAAAGCACGCGCTTGTTGCATGATTGGCATCACGTATGGCAGAAGGGTACCATTGACTTCAGCACAGTCACCGACAGCATAGATATCTGCCAAGTTGGTTTCTAAGCTTTTATTGGTTAGTACGCCACGACTGGTGTGAATACCGGCTTGTTTTGCTAAGTTAATCTCAGGCTGTAGACCAATCGCAGACAACACAACATCTGCCACTAAGCTTTGACCATTGGCAAGGCTCACTTCATAGTCACCATTTTCAATACGTGATACTTTGTCGACTGTCGTACCTAAAACGAATTGAATACCCGTTTCTTCTAAATTGCTTTGGAATTTAGCTGCAACATGAGACGGCAGTAGGCGACCCAAAGGTTGCGGAGCTAAATCGACCACCGATACTTTCGCCCCAGTATTTTGGAGGTCGTTGGCAAATTCACAGCCAATCAAGCCTGCCCCTAAAATCACCACACGTTTATGTTCACGTGCTGCAAGCTGTTTACGGAAAGCTTTGTAGTGATCTAAATTGTTGACGACGTGAATGTCTTCACTGCCATCACCCGAAATAGCTAAGCGAATTGGATTTGCGCCGACTGCTAAAACAAGTTTTGAATATAGTTGTGTTTGAGTTCCATTTTGGCTTTCAATAGTAAGCTCATGTTTTGCTGCATCAATGGATTTAACCCAACTCTTATTGATGATTTGCATATTGAGTTGAGCCGACATTTTTTCGGCATCCCCTAGAGGGATTTGCTCAGGAGTTTTATTACCAACGAGCGCATTGGATAATGTCGGTTTAGCGTAGTTAATGGCATCATCCGCACAGATCATAATAAGTTCTAGTTCAGTATTTAACTTTCGAAATTCACGTGCAACGGCATATCCCGCCATACCAGAACCAATAATGACAATAGGGTGCATACTCAACTCCAAACACATTTCATATTTTTTAAAGACAAAAAAAAGACCATAACGATGATGGCCTTAGATTCTATTTATTAGATTTCAACCATTTCAAAATCTACTTTTGAGACGCCACAGTCTGGGCAAGTCCAATCATCCGGGATATCTTCCCATTTTGTTCCTGCCACGATACCGTCTTGTGGCCAGCCTTCTGCTTCGTCATAAATCCATCCACAAACGATGCACTGATACTTTTTCATTCCATTCTCCAAAAACTGACACAAAATTAAGTCAGTAAATACTTCATAACTGTATAAGTTTATACCTTAAGGTTAATTAGCCTTATACAGTAGACTGTTATGTTAAATTTTTACGCAGTTCTAACGATAAAGTAAAGTGGCTAAGAGTTTAATGAGTGAAATTAAAAGCAGAATGGCAGTGAGGGACAATAAATATCATCAAAACCCCAGATCTGGGAAAAATTGTCTGACAATATTTATGCCTATTGAAAGCTATATTGGAATTCATTTCCGTGAATTGGGTTCTAAATACCGCTTTTTCTATATTCATAGACTAAAGTCTTGCAGAAAAAAACTCTAAAATCTTTTATTTTATGATTAGGAAAATATATATTTGATATTTTTTAAATAAATACAACATTAATAATCAATAACTTATGTAAATTTACTGTATCTTAAATATGCATTTTGGTAGGGGGTTAGCTGTTCTTTTCTCTCAAATCGCGTTAAAATTCACACATTCCTTCCTTAATTTATTTTCTCCTATTATGAGTAATTCTACTGCTGCGGCATTGTGGTCTAACATTCGTACTGTCCAAGATTTTCCAAAACCAGGAATTTGTTTCTTTGACCTTACGCCGTTATTTATGAATAACATCGAATCGTTAACTGATGCCCTAATTGCAAGTATTCCAGCTGAGCAATTGGCAGAAGTAGATAGCTTTATTGCGGTTGAAGCGCGTGGTTTTGTTTTGGCAAGTTTACTTGCTCAGCGTACTGGCAAAGGTTTGGTCTTGGTGCGTAAAGCCGGCAAATTACCACCACCAGTGGTCGGTGTTGGTTACAGCCTTGAATACGGTCTAGATCGTCTTGAAATGTCGGCTGAAATCGAATCACAAAAAGTGATTATTGTAGATGACGTATTGGCGACGGGCGGTACGCTTCGTGCAGTGAAACAATTGGCTGAAAAATGTAAACACCAAGTTTTAGGCGCAAGCATTTTCTTAGATTTGCCTGACTTGCATAAAGATTTAGGACTAAATATTTGGTCTGTTTTAGATGATAAAACACGTCCTGAAGCAGATGCAGCTTAAGCGTCAGTTTTAAAATGTAAAAAGCCTTGTCTATGACAAGGCTTTTTTATGTCTGATAAAAAAGACGTTGCTACTTATGATTAATCTTATGATTTATTTTTTTAAATAGTTTAATTCGAGATGTTGGATTAAATCATTAATATTTTCAGGGCATTGTAGACGATGGTGTCCGCCATCCATCACTTGAACTTGCATATAGTCTTCGAGTTGTTGTTCTGCTTCATACATATCTAAGATTTCATCGCCACGTTCGATATATGCAATTTGTGGAATATCGTGATCCAAATCCATTTCATTAATTGCAGGGTAGTCGTTGCGAAAGTCTGGATGCAGACTCGGGTTGGCAATTACACACGGAATACGATGAAACAGCGACATTTTTAATGCCCAATATGCCCCGAGACTATGCCCGACGATGATATCGGGCTTAATGGTTTCAATACTCTCGTGGTAAAAATCCGCAACAGTTTGAAAATTTAAGTTGCGATAGTCCACTTCAATGCAGAATTTTTGTTTTGCATTGATGGCATGGAACTTCGTAGATTCACGGGAAGAATCCAATCCATGTAAAAACAGAATTTTCGATAAGCAGGAAGTCATTGTTTTTCTACACACTGTTTTCAAACATTTTTGGATGTGTTGAATATTTTATTTTTCAACAATTTTATGGCTTCATTGTAGAGAGAATTGTCAAAAAGAGAATTTAGCTTTTGGTCTAATTTCTAGGCATTTAAAAGACTTTAGTCTTAAAGAAAATAGATTAAAAGGTTGAATTAAGCTATTAAAATATATTTCAATATACTGATAGTTATAAATATTTTAAAGTACGTAGTTGTCATTGTAATATCGCTAAATATTGGCTTGCTAAGTTTAAATATTTAACTTTTATCTCGTGCATATCTGAAAGGTATGGATTAAGCAGACCTGAAGGTATAGCTGTCAAAACATCTTACTTTGATAAATTTCAACTTATTGAAAAAATGCGCACATTGCTTACTGCTCAATTCAAAGGAAATCTGCTATGCTATGCAACTTCCGTTTTTTAACTATTTGAGACAGAGATGACGCAACATAACGCTCAATCGACTTCTGAACAAGCCATTTCCGAAAACGATTTAATTGCACAGCGTCATGCCAAGTTAGAGCACATCAAAGAGCACGCCAAGGAAACAGGTGTTAGCCCGTGGCCTAACACATTTAAGCGTGAACACTATGCACAAGATTTACAAGACCAATTCGCTGAAAAATCAAAAGAAGAAATTGAAGCAGGCGAAAAGGTTTATGTAAAAGTTGCTGGTCGTGTGATGTTGAACCGCGGTTCATTCATCGTAATCCAAGATATGACTGGTCGTATCCAGCTTTATGTACCACGTAAAGAGTTGGATGCTGACGTTCTTGCGACCATTAAAGCACTCGATTTGGGCGATATTATTGCTATCGAAGGTTATATTGGTCGTTCTGGTAAAGGTGACCTGTATGTTCATATTGAACATTTTGAGCTTTTAACCAAATCACTTCGTCCTCTTCCAGACAAATTCCATGGTTTGACTGATACTGAAGTTAAATACCGTAAGCGTTATTTAGACCTCATCATGAACGAAGAAACACGTAAAACTTTTGAAATTCGTGCAAAAGTGGTGTCAGGTATTCGTTCATATTTGAGCAATGAGCGTTTCATGGAAGTTGAAACACCAATGATGCATGTGATTCCGGGTGGTGCATCTGCGCGTCCATTCGAAACTCATCACAATGCATTGGATATGCCTTTATTCTTACGTATTGCGCCTGAACTTTACTTAAAACGTTTGGTTGTCGGTGGTTTTGAGCGTGTGTTCGAAATTAACCGTAACTTCCGTAACGAAGGTGTATCAACACGTCATAACCCAGAATTTACCATGATCGAATTCTATCAAGCGTATGCAGACTACAAAGACCTGATGGCTTTGACTGAAAATATGCTTGAAAAATTGGCGATCGACATCTTGGGTTCGACGGATGTGCCTTATGGTGAAGAAGTGTATAGCTTCAAAGGTCCATTCAAGAAGATTTCGATGTTTGATGCGATTCTTGAACACAACCCAACGTTCACTGCTGAAAATGTGGCTGACCGTGAGTTCCTTGCTAACTTCGTTAAAAATGAACTGAAAGAGCAAGTAAAACCTGGTTTTGGTTTAGGTAAACTTCAAACCATCGTATTTGAAGAAACTGTTGAAACTGAACTTCGTCAACCGACATTCATCACAGAATACCCTGCGGAAACTTCACCATTAGCACGTCGTAATGATGATAATCCACATATTACCGATCGTTTTGAATTCTTCATCGGTGGTCGTGAGTTGGCAAATGGTTTCTCAGAGTTAAATGACCCAATTGATCAAGCTGAACGTTTCCAAGCTCAAGTTGCCGAAAAAGATGCAGGCGATGATGAAGCAATGCATTACGATGCAGACTTCATTGAAGCGCTTGAATACGGCTTACCGCCTACAGCGGGTGAGGGTATTGGTATTGACCGTTTGGTGATGTTATTTGCCAATGCTGCAAGTATTCGTGAAGTGATCTTGTTCCCACATATGCGTCATAAAAACTAATCATAAAAACTAATTAAGTTTTGAAATGAAAAACCCGCTTAATGCGGGTTTTTTATTTTGTGCTTTTATTGAGCATTTTAATCGAAATGATAAAAAATTAGGGTAGATACAGTTTCGCCCTTGAATAAATGAGTTGAAAAATCTAAGGTGGGCTGTGAATTAAACTTGAGAAAAAGAGCATGTATTTAAGAAAGTCACTCTATGCTGCTGTACTGTTTGGATTATCAGTTCCTGTTTTTGCTCAGGGGATTGTATTAAATAATGAAGAATTACGCGCAGATTTAAATTGGTTAAATCAGCAAGGCGTCATTCAAATTAGCACCTCAACATGGCCGATGAGTGGTGATGAAATACAGCGCGCTTTATCTGCTGCAAAAGCGACGACATCTGTACAGCAAAAAGTATTACAAAACATTCAAAATAAATTGACTGCTGAAAATACACTATTAAAAGCCGAATTATTTGCTGAGTCAGATAAAAATAATTTACCGCAAAATTTTGGTGATCATCAAAAAGCGCAGTATCAAGGTGCACTTGAACTGAACGTTGGTGGTGAAAATTGGGATGGTCGTTTACGTGTAAATGCTGAAGATAAACAACAAATTAATAATGATCAAGATGTAAATGTAGAAGGCACATACATTGCCGGGAAGCTTTGGAACCAATGGTTAATTGCAGGTCAGATTCCGACTTATTGGGGGCCTGGTCATGACGGTAGTTTAATCCGTGGTGATGCGAGTCGCCCTGTGTATGGTTTTACTGCACAGCGTGCAGAACAGAATGCTTTTGAAACACCGTGGTTATCTTGGATCGGCCCTTGGCAGTATCAAGCTTTTGCTGGTCGATTAGATGACTATGCTGCGGTTCCAGATACGAATTTAATTGGTTTTAGACTTACAGCACAGCCATTACCATATCTTGAGTTAGGGGCTTCACGTACTTTCCAAATTGATGGGGAAGGGCAACCAGGAAGTGCTAAGGCGTATTGGAATGCATTCATTGGCAAAGATAATGAATGTACAGATACGGGTTGCGCGGGTGAAGGAAATCCCTCAAATCAATTGGCTGGTTTTGATGCGCGTTTGAATTTACAACCATTATTGCAAGTTCCAGCCAGTCTGTATGGCCAATATATTGGTGAAGATGAAGCAGGTGGTTTGCCTGCAAAAAGCATGTATCTTGCTGGGGTTGATTATTCTTCAAGTGTGAAAAATATGCCTTATCAACTCTATACTGAATGGGTCGATACTCGAACCAATGGTGATGCTAAAGGCATTTCTTATAACCACCACATATATACAGATGGCTACTATCAACATGGCTATCCACTAGGTCATGCCTTAGGTGGTGATGCTCAAATGGTTTCAGTGGGTGGAAATATACGTATTGATCAACTAAACCGTCTAAATGGTCGTGTACTGTTTGCAAAAGTTTCTGAAACAGAGCGTGCTGCTTTGAACAACGCAGCATTTCCTGAAAAAGATGAATTGAAAGCTCTAGACTTAACTTGGACACATTATTTACGTCCAGATATGCCTTTAAAAATTAACGGTTGGGTAAGTGACTCAGATTTAAATGGTAATGATGGTGGAGTGTCAATTGGAATTGAACTACCATTAGATAACCGTTTATTTCATTACTAACTGATGTTACGCGCGTAAAAGTAATTACGCATTTTTAAAATGTTTTTTTAAGTCTATTCGACGGAGTCTTGCATCTAGGGTTTGAATAAAGGGATTAGCCTTCGGCTGGAGGTACTTTTGTTTCGGCAAAAGTACCCAAAACCATTGTCATCCGCAAAACTCGTTTACTAGCGTCAAATTACTCAAAGTATCGCAAAAACTTTTTTGATTAGAAGTAGTCCTGCCTCGAACAGTTGCGGATGACGTTACTGCGTATCGTTCTTTTATTTGAAGAAAATTGCGCTTCTGATGTTACTGCGTAACATCAGTTACTAATTTATATTCATTTTTAAAATGATGTATTCATTGAAAAGTCCGCTTATAGTGGACTTTTGGATATTGGTAGTTGCCAATTTTCAGACAAAAAAATACGCAATGATTGGGGTGTTCATTGCGTATAACAACGAATCTGTTTTCACAGGTTCGGTAAAGGAGAAATGTTATGAATTTAGGTATTCCTAAAACATAGATAGATAATAGAGTGAACGGTCAGTCATTTCATTGGTGTTCACGTTAAGTGATGTTACCTAACGTTAAAACTAAGGAGATTTTGTGAATACCTTCACAAAAAGTGCCTATAAAAAAGCCTTTCACATTGGAAAGGCTTAATTTTATAGAATTTTTTAAATTTAGAAGTGGAAAACACCCAGTCCAGATTTAATTTCATCTAACGTTTGTTGGGTAATATCACGGCATTTATCGGTACCGGTTTTTAAAATATCCATGATGTAGTCAGGATCTTTTTGCAATTCTAAACGGCGTTCACGGATCGGGCCGATCAGCTCTTTTAGCACACCTTCAAGACGTTTTTTTACAGTACCATCGCCTAGGCCACCACGACGATAGTGTTCTTTCAGTTCTGCAACAGCGTCTTTATCAGGGTCGAATGCATCAAGGTAAGTAAAGACCACGTTACCTTCAACTTGACCTGGATCTTCAATACGTAAATGATTTGGATCAGTATACATTGCATTAACAGCTTTCTTGATATCTTTATCAGTCGCGTCAAGCACAATGGTATTGCCCAAAGATTTAGACATTTTTGCTTTACCATCAAAACCTGGCAAGCGGCCGACATTAGAGAGTAAAGCTTTACATTCAGGAAGTACGTCACGACCAATTTGACGGTTTAAACGACGAACAATTTCGTTGGTTTGTTCAATCATTGGAATTTGGTCTTCGCCGACAGGAACGACAGATGCTTTAAACGCTGTAATATCGGCAGCTTGAGCTACTGGATAGCATAAGAAACCTGCAGGAATGTCACGCTCAAATCCACGCATTTGAATTTCAGATTTGATGGTTGGATTACGCTCTAAGCGAGACACCGTCACAAAGTTCAAATACAACATGGTCAATTCATTTAATGCTGGTAAGCATGATTGAACGCAAATCGTGGTTTTGGTTGGGTCAATTCCTACAGCAAGATAATCGGTTGCGACTTCAATAATATTGCGACGAACTTTTTCGAAGTTATCGGCATTATCAGTTAAGGCTTGAGCATCAGCTAAAAGAAGATGTTGATGATGCGAATCTTGTAAACCTACACGTGAACGTAAAGAACCTACAAAATGACCTAAATGTAATTGTCCAGTCGGACGGTCGCCAGTCAAAATCACTGGACGATTATCTTGAGTACTCATTATCTGTTCCAAAGTGGTAGTCAAAGCTACGGCTGATTTTCAAAGAATGTCCCCATTGTACGGCATTCTATTTTTGATTGTTACTGACACAGCACAATTGACTGAAAAATGGGTGAATATTTTGTTAATTATTAAAAAACTAAATACAATTTTAGCGTTAAATAGAATTAGAATATTAAAAAATGCCTAAAGGATAAAAATAATGGCGAATAGCTTATTAATCTTACTTGATGATATTGCAACTGTGCTGGATGACGTTGCTGTTATGAGTAAGATGGCAGCCAAAAAAACAGCGGGTGTCCTTGGGGATGATTTAGCACTGAATGCGCAACAAGTCAGTGGTGTCCGTTCAGATCGTGAACTTCCAGTTGTTTGGTCTGTGGCCAAAGGTTCTTTTATTAATAAATTAATTTTGGTTCCGGCTGCTTTATTGATCAGTGTGGTTGCACCTTGGCTGATTACACCACTATTGATGATTGGTGGTTTGTTCTTATGTTATGAAGGTGTGGAAAAAGTTCTGCATAGTTTGCATCATAAAAAAGCCAAAACAGAAGGAGTTGCTCGTGAAGAGATGACTCATATTGAAACGGATTTGGTGACTTTTGAGAAAGAAAAAGTCAAAGGCGCCATCCGGACCGATTTTATTTTATCTGCTGAAATTGTGGTGATTTCATTGGGTACGGTTGCAACTGCGGCATTTGGGACCAAGGTCATGGTACTTTCGGTGATTGCAATATTAATGACCGTTGGTGTCTATGGTTTTGTTGCGATGATTGTCAAAATTGATGACTTAGGGCTTTATCTCACTCAACAAGCATCACAATTTAAAAAGACCGTTGGACAAGGTTTGTTAGCATTTGCACCTAAGTTGATGAAGACATTGACCATTGTTGGTACGATTGCCATGTTTTTAGTGGGTGGTGGCATCATTACCCATGGTGTGCCTCTGCTACACCATTTTATTGAAGGCTCTGTGGATTATGCAGAACATATTCCTACAGTTGGCAGTATTGTGGGTGCATTAACACCGACTTTAATCAATTTAGTGACAGGTTTTATTGCAGGTTTAATCGTGCTGTGCGTCGTGTCTTTAGTTCAAAAAGTATGGCCAAAGTAGCAAAAGGATTAATCTGTAAACGCACGGATATCAACTATTTTATATAAGGAAGATCACTATGCGCTGGAAAGGTCGAAGAGTTAGTTCAAACGTAGAAGACCGTCGCGGTGGTGGCGGTGCAAAAGCGGGTGGTATCAGTATTCTCGGTTTGGTTGTAGCATTTGTTGCGTGGAAGTTTTTTGGTGTCGATCCGCAGCAAGCTTATCAGGCGACTAAACAAGTGACTTCACAGGGTCAAACGGCTGAAGTCAAAGGTTTGGATAATCCAACACCTGAACAACAAGAAGCGATGGATTTTGTTGGAACGGTTTTGGCCGATACGGAAGATACATGGACTAAAGTCTTCCAAGAACAGTTAAATGCCCAGTATAAAGCGCCTAAATTGGTCATGTTTAATGGTGTGGTCAACTCGGGTTGTGGTACAGCACAAGCTGCAATGGGGCCGTTTTATTGCCCAGCAGATCAGAAGGTCTATATTGATACTGCATTCTTTAAAGATATGCGTACGCAAATGGGCATCACGGGTGAACAAAATCAAACTGAATTGAGTCGTCAAGATCAGGCGGGTGATTTTGCGCAAGCCTATGTGGTTGCCCATGAAGTTGGACATCATATCCAAACGATTTTAGGTATTTCTGAGCAAGTCCAGCAGGCGCGTGCGCAAGCGTCTAAAGCTGAAGGTAATCGTTATTCGGTCATGCAAGAATTACAAGCAGACTGCTTTGCGGGTATTTGGGCGCATCATAATCAACAGCGTACCCAATTTTTAGAGCAGGGTGATGTAGAAGAAGCGATGGACGCTGCACATAAGATTGGTGATGACTATTTACAGAAAAGTGCAACTGGGCAAGTGGTCCCAGATAGCTTCACGCACGGCACCAGTGAACAACGTATGAAATGGTTCCAGACAGGGTTGAAATCAGGCAATATCAATAGCTGTGATACCTTTAACCAAACCATTTAAAACAAAAAAAGGAGGATGCAAACATCCTCTTTTTTTCATTGAAAAATAGATTGAAACTTATTTATTAAGAAATGATTTAAAGTTTCGAACAATACGATAGCTGACATACAATGCGGCAAATGCGAATAAAGCCACGCCAAAAACAGTATATTTAAGGCCTGAAATATCGTTTTGATAGAACTGTTTTAATTGGGCATCGCTATAGCGTAATTGTTGTTTTTGTCCAGTGCGGCTATTGGTGAAACTCACATTTTGGATATATTTAAATTGTCCAATTTTTAGTAAATCGAGGTGTTGAATTTGTCGGGTGTGTTGCTGATTAAATTCATCGAGACAAATATCTTGTGCATAGTTTTCACAATTCAGTTTGGCAAGATAACCATTATTCGCCAGCATGATAAAAATCGCACGATCGGGTGATTCATTATTGGAGACCAAAACCAATTGTTCTTTGGGTGTTGAATCCAGTGAAACCTTTTTTGCCTGACTAAAATAGTGCTCAGCACGTAAAATTTCCTGTGTCTTGCTAAAACAAGTCAGGATCAGCGCTGCAGTAATGATAAAGATCACAGCAGCAAAAAAGAGTCGAAAAATAGTTTTAATGGTCTGATGCATAGGAGAAATAAATTAGAGGATAAAAATGCATAAAATCGATGCAGGCTTGCTATGTTAAATGATCTTGATAAAAGATGTGAAAAAAACTGAATTTATACACGGTATTTAGATAAAATTCGTTAAAATATTTTATTTTTAAATACCAAATAATTTAGTATTTATTTTTAAAATACCTATATCTCACTCTGTAGGCGACACAGCACCAAAATTGGGAACGAAATGGGAAATTATTTTTTTCTACAGGTTTTTACCGTTATTTTTGCACTTTCGATTGCAACCACCATTTTTAATAAACGTATCTTGGCTTTTCCACAAGCCATAGGTGTTCCCATTGTTTCTGCAATTTTTGTCTTTATTTTGCAATGGGGTGCGAGTTTACTCAATGGCAATCAATTTGTGACGATTAATTTGCACAATATTGAAGAGGCAGTTCGTCATATCGACTTTTATGACTTTTTAATTAATGGCGTGATTTGTTTTATTTTGACCTCTTCAGCCTTGAAATTTAAAGTTTCAGATTTACGTTTACATTGGAAGCCGATCAGTATTTTGGCCAGTATTGCCTTGGTGCTTTGTGCGGTGTTTTTTGGTGTTGCTTTATATGGTTATCAGTTCTTAATTGGTCATCATGTTGATTTATTGGTGTTGTTATTATTAGGCGCTGCTTTAGGTGCGACTGACCCAATTGGGGTTAAAGGTGTATTAAGTTCTGTACGTGCCCCACATCATTTGATGGTGAAATTAGAAGGCGAATCGCTCTTTAATGATGCCATGTGTATTGCTGTGTTTATGACTTTACTCAATGTTTTGCAAGGTGAACATTTTACCGTCATTGGTACGCTTGAAACACTGTTATATGAAATTGTTGTTGCAGTCATTATTGGTTGGGCATTTGGTTTAGGGATTTTACGTTTACTCCGCGGTAAACATGAAATGGAGTCCTTGATTTTAACCACAGCATTATTGGCAAGTGGTTCATATCTAGTCGCTTTATTCGCACATGCATCTGCACCAATTGCATGTGTTATTGGTGGTCTGATCGTTGGGAATAAATGGAAAGAAATCCTCCAAGACCGAGAAATCAGGGAAGTGAACCATTTCTGGCATACGGTGGAAGGGATCATCAATTCCTTCTTATTTACCCTGATCGGTCTCGAGTTATTTATCTTAGATTTAAGTATCAGCTTAATTTTAGGCGGTATGGTGGCGTTTATCATTTTGCATGCATCGCGCTTTGCAGCAAACTATTTATCTTTTGCATTCTTCCCAAGTTTCCGCAAAAAAAGTTACAACGGTAGCCTTGCCATCTTATCGTGGGGTGGGGTTCGTGGCGGTATTTCATTGGCCTTAATCCTTGCTGTTGCCAATATTCCTGAACTCAGTGAATACAGCAGTATTTTGATTGGATATACATTTATTGCAGTCTTAATGTCGGGCCTCGTGTGTGGCCTAGGTTTACCCGCTGTGATGAATGCTTTTTATTACAACCCGAATGAAGAAACCAAAGGTTTCAAAGGTTGGTATCAAAGAATGTGCCATAAAATGAATAAAAAGGGTTTCCAATATATCGTGGGCGAAGATATACATGGTAATGAAACCATCACGGTATATAACCCAGAAGCATTAATAGATACCAAAGCGGATGATGGTGTTGCTGCTGTACATAATCCAGAGAAAGTGCAAGAAGTTCGTCGATTAGAAAATCCCGAAAACTTCTAAATTGCTTTGTTCGATTTAAAAAAAGGAAATGCTTGAGCATTTCCTTTTTTTATTTCTAGCTGTGTTCCATCATGAAACAGCAAAATGTGGGAAATTATGACTGGTCATTCAGCAGGAGATAAAAACATATTGATATTGCGATTAGCTATCAAAAAAGTTCTGATGGACTACATCTACTTGTTGACTCTATAGGTTTGAAGTTATTAGCTGAAGGTGAATCGAAACCTAATAAACATCAGTCTGAAGGTCGACGACAATGGCGTAAACTTCGTATTGGTATAGATGCTGAAAACATTGCAAACATGGACAATTCAGCTCATGACAACAATGTCAGCAGTTCATAAGTACTAGAAAACTTACTTGCATAAATTTCACCTAGTGAGCCAATGAATTCTAGCTATACCGATGGCGCATATGACACAAAATGCTGTAGGCATATCATTTCAGATTTATAAGCACTCTAGTCATTCCTCAAAGAAAAAATGCGAAACCATGAAAAGACAAAAAACTGTGGCTTTGGGGAGAAATGAATTCTTAAAGACAGTCCGACGTGTAAGGTGTGCCGTCATGAAGCTTTTAGTCACATCATGATAAAGTTTATTTGAAGTTCTGCTTTAAATGACGCTGTCTTTTTGCATAAGAAATACGATATCTCGCCATGTTTTTAATTGCATAAATGCGCTCTCTACCAAGGGGCGATATTTATACAAATGGTTGTCATAGCCCAAATGTGTCGATAAAGTTGAATTACTCACTTTGAAAAATACCGATGTGACTTTACAAGATCTAATCGATCACAACCAATTACTGTACTAATCTGTCAAAATTAAGTATTAATCAAAGAGAACCTTCGGGTTCTCTTTTTTATGCGGCTCAAAGGAGATCAGATGAAGCAGAGTGATGAATTGGCAACGCAAATTTTGTCGGTCATTCAATTGATACCGCAGGCGAAGATTGCCACTTACGGACAAATTGCCAAATTAGCGGGTTTACCGAAACATGCACGACTGGTTGGCTATGTACTAAAGCATCTAGATACAACATCAACGATCCCATGGCATCGGGTGGTGAATGCTCAGGGAAAAATCAGCACGCAGCGTTGCAATGAAAAAGGTGAAAATATCCAGCAATTGAAATTGGCAGCTGAAAATGTCTTTGTGGTGAATGGACGCATCTCATTGAAACAATATCAATGGTTACCCTAAAAAATCCTTGCCTTAAACATAGAATTATAATTTTATAATTGATGAAGTAGTCAATAAAAAGCCCTCTAGGATCAGAAGGCTTTTTATTTCACGCTATAAATCTAATGGCTTATTTGCGTACAACCAAAACAGGAATGTCTGAAGCACCTAGTACGCTTTGAGCTACGCTGCCCAAGAAGAATTTTTTGATCCCTGTACGGCCATGTGAACCAATAATAATCAAGTCCGCATGTGTTTCTTCTGCAGCTTTAACCAGTTCAGTATGCACCACTTGACCTTCAAGTAAGCGAGTTTCAACAGTGACACCTTCAGTTGAAAATTTCGCTTTTGCTTCTTCAAGTGTATTTAAAATCGATGCACGAGCACGTTCAATTAAATCATTGGTTTGCGCTGCTGAAATATACTCTGCAGCAATATATGGATCGAGCGTCAGTACTTGAACCACAGTAATTTTACTGCCAAAAGTTTTTGCAAACTCGACAGCTTTAGCCACCGCAGCATAAGAAGTTTCTGAACCGTCCACTGGAACTAAAATATTATTTAAAGCCATCTTATTTCTCCTTATCTGATCAATTGAATTTGGATGGAAAAACCTGAAAAAAAGCGCTACTTACATTGATCATAGTTTCATCATACGCTTTTTTATTTAGGAATAAAACCAAGTAAATTCATAAGGATATTGCGAAATTAGTAATAAAAATATTGCAAAAATATGGACTTGTTTTCACCATGCTTAGCGATAGCAAAAATGCTCAATAATGTAAGCAGCTATGTCTAGATTGTAAGACAATTTGGTGCTGAAAAAATTGAGCCTAGATAATTCATCCATCAGTTGACTTGGTTTCAATCACACTGTTTTTCTTGCTCTGTCAGGGTAATATGCAACGTTTGTTGCTCAAGCAAGCTTAATTTATGCAACGCATCTTCAGGGAAGATCTGTTTTTGCAGGCGTTGAATCTGTCGTGCTGATAAATGCTGATTGGCACAATACATTGCAGCTTCATTGGCGCGAGCAACACTGACTAATTTCTCCTGATCATTGAAGTCGAGACGAATGATAGGCTGCTGTGCTCGGCTAAGTTGAGCCATGCTGCGCTTTTGTTGCATGCTCAGTAAAGGCTGTTTATTAATCCAAGTCGCCACATCACGTCGCACACCATTATAGTCAACAAAAATAGGTGAGACGATTTGGCAGCCCGTTAAGGTCATGACGGCAAGGCTGAGGGTCAGACAGGCTTTTTTTATCGAATTGAATTGCATGATAAAACTCTAATTTTTAATCAAAAAATATAGTAAATAGGGCTAAAAATAGCATAATTTGCTTAAATAGTAACATCTTGAACTTTGCTTGTTTAAACTCTGAACAATTGCAAACAAAAATGCTTGACGATAATGTGTGAAATCTAGATAATGCCACCACAGTTTACGGCTATGTAGCTCAGTTGGTTAGAGCACCGCACTCATAATGCGGGGGTCACAAGTTCAAGTCTCGTCATAGCCACCATTTTTATAGACCAAGCTCTCAGCTTGGTCTCTTTTTTTGTGTCTAGAAAAAGTCAAATAGATTGAAATAATTACAGCACTAATAAAATAATCTATTTACGATGTTAATGTAGAAATAAAAGAGAACTCAAATCTTTGATGTTATGAATTGATGTCCTAACTTTTGAAATACACATCTCAATTACTTTTTATATTTACTGCTGTGTTTTTTGCGCCTATAAAAAAGCCCAGTTATAGAACTGGGCTTTTTTGATTTGAATCAAGTAATTAGATACCCGGTTTCCAACCATTCACGATTGGGTAGCGTCGTTCACGGCTAAATGCACGTGAGCTGATACGTGGACCAATCGCACCTTGGCGACGTTTGTATTCGTTTAGATCAACCAAACGGATGACTTTTTTCACCACTTCAGCATCAAAACCTTTGGCAATGATGTCATCTTGGCTCATGTCTTCTTCGATATACGCATATAAGATGGCATCTAATACATCATATTCAGGTAATGAGTCTTGGTCTTTCTGATCTGGACGAAGTTCCGCAGAAGGTGGACGAGTAATTACACGTTCAGGGATCACTGGTGTTTCTGAAATGCTGTTACGGTATTTTGCTAGTTCAAATACAATCGTTTTATAGACGTCTTTAAGAACCGCAAAGCCACCGACCATGTCACCGTACAATGTACAGTAGCCAACAGATAATTCAGACTTGTTCCCTGTAGAAAGGACTAAATTGCCGAACTTGTTCGATAAGGCCATTAGCAACGTACCACGAGAACGCGCTTGTAGGTTTTCTTCAGTCGCATCAGTCGGTGCATCGCCAAAGAAAGGGAATAAGGTTTGCATAAAGCCATTCACAATTGGATTGATTTCGGCAATACCAAAAGTTACGCCCATATTCTTGGCTTGTTCAGCAGCATCTTCAACGCTGATTTGCGCGGTATAGGTATATGGCATCATGACCGCTTGAACTTTATCTGCACCAATCGCATCGGCAGCAATCGCTAAAGTTAATGCTGAGTCAATACCTCCAGATAGACCTAAAATCACGCCAGGGAAGCCTGAACGTTTTACGTAGTCACGGGTTGCGATTACAAGGCTTTGGTAGATTTCAGCCATGGTATTTAATACAGGCGTGATTGCACCTGTTTTAAAGGCTTTTTGTTCAGCATCGTATTCTGCGATATATAGATCTTCAACAAAACTTGGTGCTTGCAACGCAACTTCACCTGAATTGTTCATCACAAAGCTTGTGCCATCAAAGACAAGGTCGTCTTGACCGCCCACTTGGTTGCAGTAAACCAGATTGATGTTCAATTGTTTGGTCAATGCAGCCATGGTTTCAATGCGATGCTGTGGTTTACCAACTTCATAAGGTGAAGCATTCAACACCAAAGCGGTTTCAACATTTAACTGAGCAAGCTGTTGAACAGTTGGTAATGCCCAAACATCTTCGCAAATCAACACACCAAACTTATGACCTAAATATTCAAAGACAAGGTGTTGATGACCCTCACTGAAATAACGTTTTTCATCAAAAACGCTATAGTTTGGAAGATTTTGTTTATTGTAAATCCCGAGAACTTGACCATTTTTCATGACAGCAGCAGAGTTATAGCGCTGACCATCTTCAGTTTGATTCACAAAACCAAAGACTAAAACGATGTCCTTAACGCTCGCCAATTGTTCAAAAGCTTGCTGTGTACGTTTATTTAAACTTGGACGTAATAATAAATCTTCAGCAGGATAACCAACTGTAGAAAGTTCCGGAAAAACAATAATATCTGCATTCTGTTCTTTTGCAGCATTGGCTTGTTGAAGCATTTTTGCTGCGTTTGATTCTAGGTTACCAATATGCGGAGAGAACTGAGCAAGTGCAATTTTAAAACTATTCATTCCAACTAAATCCTATTCCTATAGGTGAATACACTTAACACACTGATTTGTATTATTGTGATTATTCAGCGAGTGTATTTAGATACGAAAAATACTGCCGAAAGGCGAAAACAAAACACCATCATCGTATGATAATTCACTTGTTTTGATGCAAAGCAAAAAAATAAGGTGAACCTATTTTATCTGAATTTAAGCGAGATACTAGAGGTATTCATAGCTTTTAAAAGCCTAGCTGAGCTTATGTGCCATAAAGTAAATATTAATGCTGTTTTTTTGTACTTAAAATAGCGTCAATGGTCGAGCAATAGCGTGAAATAGAATGATCTGGCGATATTCAATTTATCTATAAATATTCGTCAAAGAGCATTGACGCTTTACAGCTCAATTTGATGAACAAGTTCTGGATATAAAATAATATTTTTAATTCGCTTTAAATAGATGTCACGAGCAATGTCACCTTGTTGCTCAATGTTGTAGTCAAAAAATGCCTTGTGTGGTTTGAGGGTATAGCGGTAAGGATTATATTTTTTAAAACTAAAGAAATACGCCATCTGTAAAACAGCACCCCGACCCAAAACATTGATCTGCTGCTGGTATTGATAAACATGGGCCATCTCATGAATAAACAGGGCGCGATATCCTAAGGACGCTTTGGCATAGTCCGCTTTAAACAGTAAATTTCGTGCATGGATATACCCCTGAGGCGCCATGACCACTTGCGCAGATTGCCAAGGCAAAAAAGGGTGATTCATCACTTTCACTTGCTCATATTGAATCAAATCACCAAACACACTGCGACACATGGATATTTCACCTGCCGTGAGGGATCGATATTTAAAACCTTCAAGTTTTAATAGTCGAATGAGTGTGTGAAAAAAGGGCAACATGATGAAAGGTGTCTAAATCTCTAAAGGGATGTGCAGTTTAACTATAACCTGAAAAAAAGATATCGCACTGTTGCGCTGTATTTAAAAAGCGATATTTTTGCATCTGCTACAGCGAAAAATCGGTTAGGGCGTTACAATTTAGTTTTCGGTCAAACAGATAGTCAGATGCAAGCACGGATCAATACTTTAATTTCTGAAATCAGCAAAAATATGTATGAACGTGAGCAGATTATTGCTTTGAGTTTGTTGGCTGGTGTTGCGGGTATGAATACCTTTTTATATGGTTTGCCTGGCACTGCAAAAAGTTTGATTTCACGTCGAATCGCCTCTGCTTTTGAAGTCCATGACTATTTTGAATATTTGATGAATCGTTTCAGTACGCCGGAAGAAATTTTTGGCCCAGTATCGATTAAAGCCTTAAAAGAAGATCAATACATTCGTAAAACAGAACATTATTTACCACGGGCAGATTTTGCATTTTTAGATGAAATTTGGAAAGCCAGCCCTGCGATTTTAAATACTTTACTGACCTTGGTGAATGAGCGGAGTTTTAAAAATGGTGACATTGTCCAAAAAGTTCCATTGAATGTTTTGGTCAGTGCATCGAATGAAATTCCCGAACCAAATCAAGGTCTAGATGCCTTGTATGATCGTTTTATTTTGCGCTTAGAAGTGCCGCCGATTGCTGTTGCAGAAAACTTTCATGCACTATTACAGGCCAAGCCGAGTCAAGTCAGTGTTGAAGTCGATGCGACCTTAAAAATAAAAAAAGCCGAGTTGCAAGATTGGCGGGAACAGATATATCAGGTGGAATTACCCGCTTCGATTTTAAATCTGTTTGATCAACTTAAAACTCGACTCAACCATAACTTTGAAGATCACGTGGTCTATGTCTCTGACCGTCGTTGGCAACGTGTGGCTTATTTAGTCAAAGCCTGTGCATTTTTAAATGATCGTCCATCGGTGATTTTGAGTGATTTATTAATTTTAAAACATTGCTTATGGAATCAGCCTGAAGACATTGCCTTTGTTTCACAGCAGATAGATGACGTATTGGCTGAAAATGGCTTAAATTATGGGTTGCAGTTCGAACAGCATGTGGCAGAGAAGGATGCACTTGAACAGCGGGTGCTCAATCATTTTTATTATACCGATGATGTCTATGAGAGTTATTTAATTCATGGCACTGATTACTTGCGTGCAGTGACCAATCTAGATCGACACTATAAAGATAAAGTGTTGTATCTCGAACTGGATAAAATGGATACGAAAAAGGACTTCTTTGCCTTAGATGATACCGGTGAAGAAGTGCGTGGCATCGTATGTAATTTTAATGGTTCAAGAGTGTGTACGTTAAAAGGTGGATATTACGGCTTAGAGGAAGTGGTGACGCCGTATATAAAACATACCAAAGGCAGTCCACGCAGTGCACTTTCAGCACCAAGCCAATATGAGCTGTTACACGAGGTTCAACAGCTCAAAGCACTGTTTCAAACAGAATTGGATCTGTTGACGGAACGCTTTAACAGTCAAAAACATCAGTTTAAATCGGTCTTTGTCACTGAACAGGATATTCAACATTTAATTCAATCTATTGAGCAGCAATTGGCAAGATATCAATTGCAGTTGCAAGATTGTGAGCGTCTGGAACAGTTATGTCGCAATTAAAACCGACACGACATCAAACTCAATCGGCACTCGATGAATTAAGTTCACAACTTTATGATGAATTAAAACAATCCAGTTTAAAACATTGGTTGGATGATCATAAAGTTGCAAAAAAGCTCGATCAAAAAATTCAGGAATGGGCCTTTCAGGCAAAGTCGAGTTTAGATCAGCAGCATCCCTATGCAGTGGCGCAGCAGCAATTGGAACATTGGCTTGCGTTAAAGCATTGGGAACAGGGCGATTTTGTTCAATTCCACACTGAATATGCCGCCTTTATGCAAACCTTGGGGATTCCAGAATTTACTGAAATGTGGCAACAGAGCCAACAGTCGTTGCAGACCGAGCAGCAGCGTCAATTACACATTGAGCTATTCAAAGGCAAATGGCAACGTAAATTGACCGAAGCTATTGCGCATTGGGAGTTTGAGCAACTCCGTTTACAACGCGATGCCTTTTTAGATGAAATCAAAGATTTTCTTGCAGCATTGTCGAAAATGGTCAAGCACCATGACAGTGTCGGGTTTGAAACTGGGATTTTTCTAGACTATTCCAAAGGGCAATTAACTGCGCAAGACTTACAAAACTTTGAGCAATGGGCCAATTATCTCGAGCAAGATCGGGCGCTTAAACGTCTATGCCAAATGATCGGAAGCGCACAGCCGAATATGCCACGTAAGCGGATTTCTGCTCAGTTAGAACAAGAACCGCAGCAGCTTATTCACACCCCGATGGCGCAAGAGGAAATTACTGGAATTAAATTGGCACAAGAACTCAGTATGGCTTTACCTAGCGAGTTGGCGCTATTAGCCGATCCAGACTTGCAGGTTTTATTTGATTTGAAATATTTAGAATCTAACCTGATGAGTTTTAATCGACAAGATCAGCAACAGGGACGAGTGATCGAAGACCCACGCCATACGCAGCGTCGAGTCGGACAAAAAGGCCCGATGATTGTCTGCTTAGATACCAGTGGCTCAATGAATGGACAACCTGAACTGATTTCCAAAGCAATTTGTCTATATTTATCCATTCGAGCGTTAAAAGAAAAGCGAGCGATGTATTTGGTAAATTTCTCGACCAATTTAACCGCGCTGAATTTACAACATAATAGTGCTTTGGATGATGTCATTCACTTTTTAGGGCAGTCATTTCATGGGGGGACGGATATTATCCCTGCGATGAATCATGCCGTGGACATGTTGAAACAACCGAATTTTGTACATGCTGATGTGGTGGTAATTTCAGACTTTATCATGGGGCAACTGACTGAAGAACTCATGCAAGAGATCACACATTTGAAGCAGCAGGGCAATGGATTCTATGCTGTGGCGATTGGTAATTTTAAACTGGATCATTTAGACGACAGCCTGTTTGATCATCAATGGGTCTATCAATCTGCGACCGGTGAAGTGCAAAAAATCCAATAATCATCACTCACTCAAAATACGCCATGACCTTTAATGACAAGCTTTTGAGCCATACAGCATCGATGTTTTAAAGATTGTCTGACAAAGAAAATATTTGAGCATTTTTGCAAATCGAGAGGTCGGTTTTGCTAATGGTCTAGTGATCTATCTCACTTAATTTGATCCTCAATCTATGTGTTTTTCCTTCAATCGACATGAAGTCAATGAAGGGGAAACACCCAAATTGAGAGCAAAATCATGAGCGCTTTTCAACCGATAAAAAAACTTTAGCACGCGTATTTGCAGGCCCTGTCTTTGACCCAACAAAACAGTCTGCCGTTGTTCCTATTCGTCATATGAAATTTGATTTCGAACCAGAAAAAATTGATCCAAAATTTTATATGAATGCAGAATTGGCCAGTGCCTATTTTGCATCTTTATCTATTTTCTTAACCCGTGGCGAAGATTTGGTGATTGATACTGCTCGATATCATCGCGACTTTATTCAAGATCCTGTATTAAGACAACGTGTCACGTCGTTGATTGGGCAAGAGGCCATTCATTCACGTATGCATGAAGAAATGAATGAAGCGTATCGCGCAAGAAATCTGCCTGTGCAATTTTTTAGAAAGTTAGAACACTACGTCTTTGCCTATGGTTTTGAACGTATGCCACAGCCAATGAAGTTATCCTTAATGGCAGCAATTGAGCATTTCACCGCAGTGCTTGCGGAATACATGATGAATCATGAAGAAATCTTTTTTAATTCAATAGATGAAAAGCAGCGCGCTATTTGGATGTGGCATATGTTGGAAGAGTCTGAACACAAAGACATTGCCTATGATGTTTATCAAGAATTATCAGGTAATTATGCTTTACGTATTGCTGGCTTTTTCCCTGCATTAATTACCATTTTGGGTTTGATTTCAATTGGTGCATCGATTGTCCCTTTCTACAGAAAGCCATCAAATTTGATTAGCCTAAGCTACTGGAAAGATGTTCCGCGCAGTTTCCAACTGATTTTTGGGCTAAGAGATGGTGTTTATGGCAGCAGCCTCGGGCATATTTTTGACTATCTACGACCAAGTTTTCACCCAAATGATCATGACACTTCTGCATTTCTTGAATATTACAAAAAGCGTTTGCTGAACCCTGTTGATGGTGTGTTGACACCTTATTTCGTCAAAGAATTTACACCAGCATTAAAACGATAAAAGGACACAACTATGGGTCTATTTGGAAAAAAGAACAAGCCAAGTGAAAACGCCTATGCGGTGGTCACAGGTGCAGGCAGTGGTATTGGACGAAGTTTCGCTTTGGAGTTGGCACGTCGTGGCGGAACAGTGGTCTGTGCAGATATTCATTTAGATGCAGCGCAAGAAACGGTGGATCAAATTCAATCCATGACCTCATCAAATGCTTATGCGGTGCAGTGTGATGTCGGTAAAGCTGAAGAAGTTAAAGCGCTGTCAGAGCAAGCCGAGCAGTTGATGGGACATGCTGTGACCTTGGTGATCAACAATGCAGGTGTCGGGTTGGGTGGTAAATTTGATGAGCTGAGTTTAGACAACTGGCAGTGGTGTATGCATGTCAATTTGTGGGGTGTGGTGCATGGCTGCCATTATTTTGTACCCAAGCTGAAGCAAAATAAGCAGGGCGGTGCGATTATTAATGTTGCTTCTGCGGCGGCATATACCGCTGCACCAGAAATGACAGCATATAACGTGACGAAGTCGAGTGTGCTGGCATTGTCTGAAACTTTATCGGCAGAGCTCCGATCGGCAAATATCCGTGTGAATGTGCTGTGCCCAACCTTGGTGCCGACCAATATTATGAAAAATGGACGCTTGCCCAATCGATATTCAGGCTTAGCTGATCAATTGCTGATGAATCATGCATTTACGACGAGCCATGATGTGGTCAATTTGACATTGAATAATTTAGATGCAGGGAAGTTGTATACCATTCCGCAACCTGATGCCAAATTATTTTGGTGGTTAAAGCGTTTATCCCCGCAAACCTATACCCGCTTATTGGGGGTGGGTTATCCCATATTTAACAACTATATTAAAAAGTCGGGAGCAAAAGCATGAACATGCCGACACAATTACATGATGAAGATGTAAAAGCATTAGATCAAGAGAAAACACAAACTAAAAAGGCAACAACGCAAACTAATGTACGTCGTCCTGTAACGTCTTCTGCCAAAGCAAAAAAAGCAATACAAGATCAATCAGAGTCAGAGCCTAGCCTAGAAAAACCAAGCGTAGAAAATCAAGTGCGTGTCTACGATACCATTGTAATTGGTGCTGGGATATCAGGTTTAGCTGCTGCTCATCAAATGAATAAACGGGGTTATACAGATTATGTGGTTTTAGAAAAAGCCAATCGCGTGGGAGGTACATGGCGAGACAACACCTATCCAGGTTGTGGATGTGATGTTCCTTCGGCTTTGTATTCTTTTTCATTTGCTCCGAGTCATAAATGGAGTCATTTATTTGCCAAGCAACCTGAGATTCTGAACTACTTAGAGGATGTGGCAGAGCAGCATGGGCTTTATCGTAACATTCAGTTCAACTGTGAATTGATTGCAGCGGAATGGAATGAGGAATTAAAGCAATGGCAATTGGAGACGAGCAAAGGTAAGTATGCGGCGAGAACGGTAATTTTTTCCACTGGGCCGATTACTGAACCTCAAATTCCAAAAATTAAAGGTATTGAAAGCTTTGAAGGTGAAATGTTCCATTCTGCGCGATGGAACCATGCCTATGACTTAAAAGATAAACGTATTGCGGTGATTGGTACGGGGGCATCTGCGATTCAGTTTATTCCTCAGATTCAACCTATTGCCAAAAATGTGGTGGTGTTTCAACGTACCGCACCATGGGTATTGCCAAAAGCAGATTTGCCACTGAATGACCGTGCGAAAGGCATCATTACCCGCTTTCCAACAGTACAAGAAACTTGGCGCAAAAGTGTGGCCGGTATATTAAATGGTATTAATTTAGGACTACGTAATCCTTCGCTTTTAGAGCCTGTGAATTATTTGGGTCGTCAGTTGTTAAAAACACAAATTCAAGATGCTGAATTACGTGAAAAAGTTACACCAAACTTTTCTATTGGTTGTAAGCGTCTTTTATTTGCCAATAACTATTATCCTGCTTTGCAGCAAGCCAATGTCGAACTTGTACCACATGGTTTAGTTGAAATAGAAGGTAATACTGTTATTGCTGCGAATGGTGAACGTCATGAAGTCGATGTCATTATTTGGGGCACAGGTTTTGAAGTTTCTCATCCGCCGATTGGGCAGCGTGTAAAAAATGCCAAAGGGGAGTTATTGTCAGAACTTTGGAAAAACAGTTCTCCTGAAGCATTTTTGGGTACCAGTATCGCGCAAGTACCTAATGCCTTCTTGGTGCTTGGGCCAAATATTTTGGTTTATGACTCATTTATTGGGATTGCAGAAGCACAGGTTGGGTATATCGTTGATGCTTTAGTAAAAATGAAACAAGAGAAGATACAACGGCTTGAAATTAAGCCAAATGTATTGGCCTATCACAATGCAAAAGTACAGACGCATTTACAGACTACTGTCTTTAATAGTGGCGGTTGTAAGAGCTATTACTTAGATGCCAATGGACGTAATTTTGCAGCTTGGCCGTGGTCACTAAAACAGTTAAAGCAGCGTCTAAAACAGGTGGACTTGACAGACTATGAGACGGTTGCTTAGAGAAGGTTGCTTAATAAAAGTTACTTAACTTAATAAGCTAAAATAAAGCATCATCAATATTTAAACCTTTTGTTTACAGCTTAATTTCTACGTGGAATTAGGCTTTTTTTATGATGATGTCTGATGAAACAGTGTGAGGCTTTCTAGAAAATGGCGATTTAAAATACATTCAGCAATAAACACCATACTTTATAGCTTGTGAGGCATCGTTTTATCTAATGATTGAGTTGGAAAATTCAGTCAGATGGGGGTGTTTAATAGCGCAAAATAAATCTAGTTGCATAAAAAAACCGCCCCAAAGGGACGGTTTTTAGATTCGCACAATTCTTTCGAATTAACGACCTTGGATATCGCGTTGAGTTTCGCCAGTGTAAAGCTGACGAGGACGACCGATTTTGTAAGGTGCGCTGTGCATTTCTAACCAGTGGCTGATCCAACCAACAGTACGTGCAAGAGCGAAGATTACTGTAAACATTTCTGTTGGGATACCAATCGCTTTAAGGATGATACCTGAGTAGAAGTCTACGTTAGGGTATAGGTTACGTTTGATGAAGTATTCGTCAGAAAGCGCAATACGTTCGAGTTCCATAGCCAAAGCAAGTTGTGGATCGTTGATACCAAGTGCAGTTAACACTTCGTCACAAGTCTCTTTCATTACTTTCGCACGTGGATCGAAGTTTTTGTAAACTCGGTGACCGAAGCCCATAAGTTTAACTTCTTTAGTTTTCACTTTTTCCATGAACGGAGCAACGTTTTCTACAGTGCCGATTTCATCAAGCATCTTAAGAACAGCTTCGTTCGCGCCGCCGTGAGCAGGTCCCCATAGAGCCGCGATACCCGCAGCGATACATGCGTATGGGTTAGCGCCAGTAGAACCAGCAAGACGTACTGTAGAAGTAGACGCGTTTTGTTCGTGGTCAGCATGAAGCGTGAAGATACGGTCCATTGCTTTAGCAAGAATAGGGTCAACTTTGTAATCACGGTCTGCAGGAGTAGCAAACATCATGTACAAGAAGTTTTCTGCGTAGCTTAAATCGTTACGTGGGTAAACGAATGGTTGGCCTACTGTGTATTTGTAAGTCCAAGCAGCTAAAGTAGGAACTTTAGCGATTAAGCGAATAGCAGTGATTTCGCGGTGGTCAATGTTTTCAACATCGAAACCGTTGTGATAGAACGCAGAAAGCGCACCAACAACACCACACATGATCGCCATAGGGTGAGCGTCACGACGGAAACCATTGAAGAAACGGCCAACTTGATCGTGAACCATAGTGTGGTTACGAACTTTAGCATCGAATTCTTGTTTTTGTTCAGCAGTAGGAAGCTCGCCGTTCAAAAGAAGGTAGCAAGTTTCTAAGTAGTCTGCTTTAGTAGCAAGCTGGTCGATTGGGTAGCCACGGTGTAGAAGAACACCTTTACCGCCGTCAATGAAAGTGATTTTAGATTCACAAGCAGCCGTTGAGACAAAACCAGGATCAAAAGTAAAGTGACCTGCGGCCAACACATCTTTAACGTCAATTACATCTGGGCCTAGAGTGCCACTGTAAATTGGTAAGTCAATTTCTTTGCCATCAAGCTGTAAAACGGCTTTTTTGCCAGTTGCTTCAGACATTCAATAGATCTCCTGTCCTGGTGAATGTTTTATCTGACTCAGTACTAATCTTTTAATGCGAGAATCAGACAGATCAAAAATTTGCTCTAAGATTAGAGGGAACTGAAATTTTGTCAATTATACTTATGGATATAAATTGAGGATCATTCCTTGGAATGAAGCACAATTCATCCGCTTAAAAAATGAGTAAAATCACAGTGCCGACGCAGTATAATAAGTCAAATTGCAGGGGAGGTGCAGATTAAAAAAAGCCTATTGCCTTAATTGTAAGCAATTTTTAATTCTTAAAAACTCTGAAACAAATATGAATTACAAGACCGCTATTTCATTAAATTATTATAATTTTCGTAACTTACATACATCTGTGGCTCTAAATTGCTGTTTTCTTATTCATAATTAAAACGACTTAATCGCCCTTAAAAAAAAGTTCGTTTGGTTAAAAAATAGTTAATTAAACGCCTTTAAAAGCTTAATAAATGATCATTTTTGTCATTTGAAAGGTAAAAAATGGCGTTTTATTAAACAGATTTGCTGTTGCTGAGATTTTTATGCACAGACTAAGTTCTTATTTCGTTTCATGATCTTTGAGTTTTATCATTTGAGAAAATGATGCACATTTATTTTTATGATTATGGCTTGGCGAATGTGTTGGAAGATTTTAAAATGTAGTGGGAAAAGAAAGATTTAGATTTGTTCATCTTTAGTCTAAAAGTTTAAATCGCTATATACACACAAAAACAATAAGTTAAATTTACATTTAACTGATTAAAACCAACAAGATAGTCTGATTTTCTTAGATAAATAAGGTATTTGTTTTTAGAAAAGTTATTGTTAATGATTCTTATTTAAGGATATTTTGCAAAATTCCTAATTGTCTTCGTTTGTGTTTTGAAAGTTCACGTTTTATAATTCCCTGTCGTTTATAAGATCAGACAGCTGCAGAGTTTATTATATTGTAATGTCTGACTATGCTAGCTTTCCTACGAATTAATTCCAACAAACTCCGGATGGAGTTTTTACTTACAGGATGCCCGCTGTGAAAAGCAACAGACCTGTCAATTTGTCCATGGGTCAAGTTTTAGACGTAAACTTAAAATCCCCTGTGGCTATTGCATCAATTTTACACCGTCTATCAGGTGTTATCGTATTTTTACTCGTACCGGTCCTTCTTTGGATTTTAGACAAATCTCTATCTTCACCTGAAGGTTTTGCGCAAGTTCAAGCTGTGTTTGATAGCTTTATTGTGCGTTTTGTCGTATGGGTATTTGTAGCCGGCTTAATTTATCACCTTATCGGTGGTATCAAGCATCTATTTGCAGATCTTGGCGTTGCTGAAGAACTTCAAAGTGGTCGTATCGCAGCTACTATTTCATTGATCTTGTCTGCAATCGGTATTGTTGCAGCATTTGTATGGATTGTTCTCTAATGAAAAGTGCTACAGGTTTAACAGGATCAGGTTCACGCGATTGGTTTATCCAACGTGTAAGTGCCGTTGTATTGGCTGTTTATACTATTGTTGTACTGGGCTGGATCCTTTGCAATAGCGGATTCACTTTTGAGCAATGGTATGGCTTTATGATGACAACACCAATGAAGATTTTATCTTTATTGTCTGTCTTATCTCTTGTTGCGCATGCTTGGATTGGTATGTGGCAAGTATTCACTGACTATGTGACTACTCGTCAAATGGGTCCTTCAGCAAACGGTCTGCGTTTAGTGCTGACTTCTGCAGTGATTGTTGCAGTATTTGCATACGCGATTTGGGCGATCCAGATTTTTTGGGCAAATTGATAGGAAGATATCATGGGCGCTATAACCCCTAAAGAAGATTACACAAATATTCCACACCAAACTTTCGATGCAGTCATCGTTGGTGGTGGTGGTTCAGGTATGCGTGCTTCTTACCAACTTGCTCAAGCTGGTTTGAAAGTTGCTGTACTGACTAAAGTATTCCCAACTCGTTCACACACTGTTGCAGCGCAGGGTGGTATTGGTGCATCTCTTGGTAACATGCAAGAAGATAACTGGCACTACCACTTCTACGACACAGTTAAAGGTTCTGACTGGTTAGGTGACCAAGACGCAATTGAGTTCATGACTCGTGAAGCGCCGCAAGTTGTATATGAACTTGAACACCTAGGTATGCCATTTGACCGTAACGCTGACGGTACAATTTACCAACGTCCGTTTGGTGGTCATGCTGCGAACTATGGTGAAAAACCAGTTCCACGTGCATGTGCTGCTGCCGACCGTACAGGTCACGCACTTCTTCATACGCTTTATCAAAGCAACGTGAAAATGGGTACTCAATTCTTCGTTGAATGGATCGCACTTGATTTGATCCGTAATGAAGAGGGTGATGTGCTTGGTGTGACAGCAATTGACCAAGAAACAGGTAAAATTGCAGTATTCCAAGGTAAAGCAACATTGTTCGCTACTGGTGGTGCTGGTCGTGTTTACCGTGCATCTACTAACGCTTATATCAATACTGGTGACGGTCTTGGTATGGCAGCTCGTGCAGGTATTCCATTGCAAGATATGGAATTCTGGCAATTCCACCCAACAGGTGTTGCGGGCGCAGGCGTATTGTTGACAGAAGGTTGTCGTGGTGAAGGTGCGATCCTTCGTAACGATGCTGGTGAGCCGTTCATGGAACGTTATGCTCCGACACTTAAAGACTTGGCACCTCGTGACTTCGTATCACGTTCAATGGACCAAGAAATTAAAGAAGGTCGTGGCTGTGGTCCTAAGAAAGACTACATCTTGCTTGATATGACGCATCTTGGTGCTGAAACAATCATGAAACGTCTTCCATCTGTATTTGAGATTGGTAAGAAATTCGCGAACGTTGACATCACTAAAGAGCCAATTCCTGTAGTACCTACAATCCATTACCAAATGGGTGGTATTCCTACAAATATTCATGGTCAAGTGGTTGTTCCTGTATCTCGTGAAACTGAAGCTTTGGTTGCGAACTACAATAAAGAAACTGGTGTGTACTCACACAATGCGGGTGACCGTGATTTCACTAAACCAGTGAAAGGTTTCTATGCAATTGGTGAATGTTCATGTGTATCTGTACACGGTGCTAACCGTCTAGGTACAAACTCATTGCTTGACTTGGTTGTATTTGGTAAAGCTGCTGGTGAACATATTGTTGACTATGTAACTAAACACCACGGTGATGAATATGCACCGCTTCCTACAACTGTTCTTGAAAAAACTTTGAATCGTGTTCGTCATCTTGATGAATCAACTTCTGGTGAAAATGCTCAAGAAGTTGCAGATGCAATCCGTGACATCGTTCAAGATCACGCTGGTGTATTCCGTACATCTGCACTTCTTGAAGAGGGTGTGAAACAGATTCTTGCGATCGAACCACGTGTACGTAACATTCACTTGAAAGACAAATCTAAAGTATTTAACACAGCGCGTGTTGAAGCTCTAGAAGTTGAAAACCTGTATGAAGTTGCGAAAGCGACACTGATTTCTGCGGCTGCACGTAAAGAATGTCGTGGTGCGCATACAGTGGTAGATTTTGAATTACCACCTGATCATGCTGACTACCCATACGGTCGTCGTGATGATGAGTGGATGAAACACACTTTATGGTTCTCTGTAGATAACCGTCTTGAGTACAAGCCAGTACGTTACAAGCCTTTATCTGTAGATGCTATTCCGCCTAAACCACGTACATTCTAATTGGGAGAAGTAAGATGAGTAGAGGTACTCGTACATTTAATATCTACCGCTACGATCCTGATAAGGATGCAGCTCCGTACATGCAAACTTTTAAACTAGAGTTGACTGACAAGCACCGTATGTTGCTTGATGCGCTTCTAGCATTAAAAGTACAAGACGAATCATTAACATTCCGTCGTTCATGTCGTGAAGGTATTTGTGGTTCTGATGGTGTAAACATCAATGGTAAAAATGGTTTAGCGTGTCTTTGGAACCTAAACGACTTACCAGAAGTGATTACAATTCGTCCACTTCCAGGTCTTCCAGTTATTAAAGACTTGGTTGTAGATATGAATCAGTTCTACGATCAGTACAATAAAATCCATCCGTTCCTAATCAACAATCAGCCTGCGCCTCCTAAAGAGCGTTTGCAGTCTCCTGAAGAGCGTGAACACTTAGATGGTTTGTACGAATGTATTCTTTGTGCATGTTGTTCAACTTCATGCCCATCATTCTGGTGGAACCCAGACAAGTTCTTGGGTCCATCAGCATTGTTGAACGCATATCGCTTCATCATTGACTCTCGTGATACAGCAACTCAAGAGCGTTTGGCTCGTCTTGACGACCCATTCTCATTGTTCCGTTGTAAAGGTATCATGAACTGTGTATCTGTATGTCCTAAGGGTCTTAACCCAACTAAAGCAATCGGTCACATCCGTAATATGCTTTTAGATCTAGGTTAATAGATTTAGCAGTTAAAAGAAGCGCACCATTGGGTGCGCTTTTTTTGTCATATATAAAAGTGATGATAGTGAAAGTTATTCACTGTCATTGCTGACTGCTTTAAATGGATTTAATAGAAACGTAGTGAATTAAAGGTATAAAGCGATAGATAAATGGTTATTTATTGATGAAACGCTCGTTCAAGTCTGTCAAAAGGATTAGAAGATGTTATTATGTAACGTAGTAAAAAGAGAGAGGATAGGAATGTCAGCTCTCTTTTGTTTTTGTATATGAGATGAGGGAAAAATCGAACGTAGACTTTTGTCTTAATTGAAAGATCATTTTATATGTAGCACCATATCATAGATGAAAATACAAACAGTGTATTTCGCTAATTTATGAGAGGTATGTGTCAAAAAAATCAATTGAAAATGCTCGAACGTGTTAGCATTTAAAGCATCACTATATGTAAAAAATGACTTTGAATTAGGTACATTTTTTCTACAATTTAAGCGCTGTAGACGGTATATAAATGTTAATAAAGTCGCTTTAGAAAAGATAATGGTGCAAATTTTATTTTTTCTAAGACGATTTGCAAAAATTGCCCGATTTATGTCGGGTATTTCTCAATGAGTAATGATGCCGCTGAGGGCGTTATTGTTCATTAATCACATTGGGTAATCCTAATGTAGTGATAACGCCTCAAGGCTTAAGCCTAATGGGGACTAATGTCATATTACCAATTTGACATTACTAATCATGGGTTCGCTTAAAAAGCATCCTGAAATGTTTTGCAATAGGAAATGGGTCCACAAATGCAAGAAGTTGCTGACGCACTGCGTCTTGACACTGAACTTAGCGCTGACAGTGCAGCGTATATTGAAGAACTTTATGAGCAGTATCTAACGGCTCCAGACTCAGTAGAGGCTGATTGGCGTGAATACTTCGATAAATTCCCGAAAGGTGATCAACCACACAGCAATGTACGTGAGCAATTCCTATTATTAGGCCGTAATTCAAGCCGTGTTCAGCCAGTAGTGCAAAGTGCAGTAAGTTCTGAGCATGAACGCCGTCAAATCGGTGTATTACAGTTGATCGCTGCATACCGTAACCGTGGTCATCAAAACGCAAAATTAGATCCACTAGGTCTTGCAAAACGTGAAATCGTACCTGATCTAGATCTTGCTGCGCACGGTTTAACTCAGTCTGACTTAGACACTGTATTTAATACAGGTAACCTTGCAATCGGTAAATCTGAAGCAACTCTTGGTGAAATGGTTCAAGCAATGGAAGCAACTTATACTGCTTCGATTGGTGTTGAATACATGCACATTGTTGATACCAAAGAAAAACGTTGGATTCAACAACGCCTTGAAGGTACTCGTGGTCAATTCGGCTACACTGCAGACCAAAAGAAACACGTCCTTGAACGTCTAACTGCAGCTGAAGGCCTAGAAAAATACCTTGGTAACAAATTCGTTGGTGCGAAACGTTTCGGTGTTGAAGGTGGTGAATCTTTCATTCCTATGGTGAATGAACTTATTCAACGCGCGGGTTCAGTAGGTTGTAAAGAAGTGGTTATCGGTATGCCTCACCGTGGCCGTTTAAACCTTCTTGTAAACATCATGGGTAAAAACCCAGCTGACCTATTTGGTGAGTTCGAAGGTAAATCTCTGCATAAAAAAGGCTCTGGTGACGTTAAATACCACCAAGGTTTCTCTTCAAACGTCATGACTCCGGGTGGCGAAGTTCACTTGGCATTAGCGTTTAACCCATCACACTTAGAAATCGTTGGACCTGTAGTAGAAGGTTCTGTACGCGCACGTCAAGTACGTCGTAAAGATATCGGTGGTGATGATGTATTACCAATCATTGTTCACGGTGATGCTGCATTTGCAGGTCAAGGTGTAAACCAAGAAACTTTCCAAATGTCACAAACTCGCGGTTATACCGTGGGTGGTACAGTTCATATCGTCGTGAACAACCAAGTTGGTTTTACAACGTCTGACCCACGTGATGCGCGTTCTACAGAATACTGTACTGACATCGCGAAAATGATCCAAGCACCGATCTTCCATGTGAACGGTGATGATCCTGAATCTGTATTATTTGTTTCTCAATTGGCACACGATTTCCGTCATACATTCCGTAAAGACGTTGTAATCGATATGTTCTGCTACCGTCGTCGTGGTCATAACGAAGCCGACGAGCCAGCTGCAACTCAGCCAATGATGTATCAAATCATCAATAAAAAAGCGACTACTCGTACGCTTTATGCTGACAAACTTGTACAAGAAGGCGTTCTTGATCGTGCTTCTGCTGATGCAATGGTTGAACAGTATCGTTCTGACCTTGAAGCAGGAAAACACGTTGCAAATGCGTTGGTACTTGAGCCAAATACAAAAATGTTTGTGGACTGGAAACCTTACCTAGGCCACGAATACACAGACAAATGGGATACGACTTTCCCAATCGAACGTCTAAAAGAGCTTGGTGCGAAAATGCGCGAGCTTCCTGAAGGCTTCGTGATGCAACGTCAGGTTGCTAAAGTGATTGATGACCGTCTGAAAATGCAGACTGGTGAAATGCCATTGAACTGGGGTGCTGCTGAAACATTAGCTTACGCGTCTCTTCTAGATGAAGGTTTCCTTGTTCGTTTAACAGGTGAAGACGTTGGTCGTGGTACATTCTCACACCGTCATGCAAAACTTCATAACCAAGTAGATGGTTCAACTTACATTCCATTATGTAACTTGAAAGAAAACCAACCGCGTACTGCAATTTATGACTCTTTATTGTCAGAAATGGCGGTTCTTGCATTCGAATACGGTTATGCAACAACTCTTCCAAAGAGCCTTGTCATTTGGGAAGCGCAATTTGGTGACTTCGCAAACTGTGCACAGGTTGTAATCGATCAGTTCATCGCGTCTGGCGAAACGAAATGGGAACGTGTATGCGGTCTGACTATGCTTCTTCCACACGGCTTTGAAGGTCAAGGTCCTGAGCATTCATCAGCTCGTTTAGAGCGTTTCTTACAGCTATGTGCTGAAGAAAACATGCAAGTGATCACACCGACTACACCAGCGCAGATTTACCATGCGATGCGTCGTCAAGCACTTCGTCCAATCCGTAAACCAATGATCGTGACTTCACCGAAGTCTCTTCTTCGTCACAAACTTGCAACCTCTACATTAGAAGAACTTGCAAATGGTTCATTCCAAACTGTGATTGATGAAATCGACAACATCAACAAATCAGACGTAACTCGTCTAGTGCTTTGTGGTGGTAAGGTTTACTACGACTTACTTGAAAAACGTCGTGAAAAAGAATTGAACAACACAGCAATCGTTCGTATTGAACAATTGTATCCGTACCCAGAAGCACGTCTTGCTGAAGTTCTTGCACAATATCCAAACGTTAAAGAATTGGTTTGGGCTCAAGAAGAACCGAAGAACCAAGGTGCATGGTTATTCATCGCTCCGCGTCTGTATGACGACGTGATGAAAGCGGGCAAACAAGTTCGTATTAGTTATGCAGGTCGTGAAGCTTCTGCTGCACCGGCTTGTGGTTCACCATATTTGCACGCAAAACAACAAGCTCAGCTCGTAAATGATGCTTTAGCTATCGTAGCTGAATAACAGGAGATTCTTAATAATGGCAACCGAAATTAAAGCACCGGTATTCCCAGAGTCAGTTGCTGACGGTACAGTTGCAACTTGGCACAAACAACCAGGTGAAGCAGTATCACGTGACGAAGTGATTTGTGATATTGAAACAGATAAAGTTGTTTTAGAAGTTGTAGCTCCTGCTGACGGTACGATTTCTGCAATCGTTAAAAACGAAGGCGATACAGTTTTATCGAACGAAGTGATTGCGACTTTTGAAGAAGGTGCTGCTTCTGGCGCTGCTCAAACTCAAGCTGTTCAATCAGAAGAGAAAGTAGAACAAGCTGCTGCGCAAACTCAAGCGGGCGCTGCTCCTGTTGTTGAACGTGCTCAACCTGTTGCTGATCAAGCTCCTGCAGTGCGTAAAGCATTGACTGAGTCTGGCATTGCTGCTGCTGACGTTGCTGGCACTGGCCGTGGCGGTCGCATCACTAAAGAAGATGTTGCAAACCATCAAGCTAAACCAGCTGCTCCTGCTGCTGCGCCATTAAGCGTTGCTGTTGGTGAACGTATCGAAAAACGTGTTCCTATGACTCGTCTTCGTAAGCGTGTTGCTGAACGTTTACTTGCTGCAACTCAAGAAACTGCAATGTTGACTACGTTCAACGAAGTAAACATGAAACCAATCATGGAAATGCGTGCGCAATACAAAGATGCTTTTGAAAAGCGTCATGGTGCACGTCTTGGCTTCATGTCATTCTTCGTTAAAGCGGCAACTGAAGCACTTAAACGCTACCCAGCTGTAAACGCTTCGATTGATGGCAATGACATCGTTTACCACGGTTTCTACGACATCGGTGTTGCTGTATCAAGCGACCGTGGTCTAGTGGTTCCAGTTCTTCGTGATACTGACCGCATGAACTATGCTGAAGTTGAAAACGGTATCCGTGCATACGCTGGTAAAGCGCGTGATGGTAAATTGGGTATCGAAGATATGACTGGTGGTACTTTCACTATTACTAATGGTGGTACTTTTGGTTCATTGCTTTCTACACCTATCTTAAATACGCCACAAACTGCGATTTTGGGTATGCATAAAATCCAAGAACGTCCTATGGCTGTAAATGGTCAAGTTGAAATCTTGCCAATGATGTACTTAGCGCTTTCTTATGACCACCGTCTAATCGATGGTAAAGAAGCAGTCGGCTTCCTTGTAACAATCAAAGAATTGTTAGAAGAACCAGCTAAGCTAATCCTTGATCTTTAATACTTCAGAATAATGCAATGGGCTTAGAGCGATCCTCTAAGCCCATTTTTGGAGATACACATGTCTCAATTTGATTTAGTTGTTATTGGTGGCGGTCCTGGTGGTTATGAGGCTGCTATCCGCGCTGCTCAATTAGGCTTTAAAGTAGCTTGTATTGAAAAACGTATTCATAAAGGTAAACCATCTTTAGGTGGTACTTGCTTAAACGTGGGTTGTATCCCATCTAAAGCATTACTTGATTCATCGCACCGTTATGAAGATACCGTTCATCACTTAGATGACCACGGTATTACAACAGGTGAAGTGAAATTTGATCTTGCAAAACTGCTTGATCGTAAAGACAAAATTGTTAACCAATTGACGATGGGTATTGATGGCCTACTTAAAGGCAATGGTATCGAATGGTTAAAAGGTACAGGTAAATTACTTGCAGGTAAGAAAGTTGAGTTTGTATCTCACGAAGGTGAAACTCAAATTTTAGAACCTAAATATGTAATCCTTGCATCGGGTTCTGTACCGGTAAATATTCCTGTTGCTCCTGTAGACCAAGACATTATTGTTGACTCTACTGGTGCGCTTGAGTTCCCAGAAGTGCCTAAACGTCTTGGCGTAATTGGCGCGGGTGTCATTGGTCTAGAGCTTGGTTCTGTTTGGCGTCGTCTAGGTGCTGAAGTTGTTGTATTTGAAGCAATGGATGCATTCTTACCAATGGCTGATAAAGCTTTGGCAAAAGACTACCAAAAAGTATTGACTAAACAAGGTCTTGATATCCGTGTTGGCGCTAAAGTTGCTGGTACAGAAGTAAATGGCCGTGAAGTTACTGTTAAGTATACGCAAGGTGGCGAAGACAAAACTCAAACTTTCGATAAATTGATCGTTTGTGTTGGCCGTAAAGCATATGCAGAAGGTTTATTGGCTGAAGATTCAGGCATTAAACTCACTGAACGCGGTCTAGTTGAAGTAAACGATTGGTGTGCAACTTCGGTTGAAGGCGTATACGCAATTGGTGACTTGGTACGTGGTCCAATGCTTGCACATAAAGCAATGGAAGAAGGCGTAATGGCTGTTGAACGTATGCACGGTCACGCTGCTCAAGTGAACTACGACACAATCATCTCTGTAATCTACACACACCCAGAAGCGGCGTGGGTTGGTTTAACAGAAGAGCAAGCGAAAGAAAAAGGCCATGAAGTGAAGACTGGTCAATTTGGCTTTGCTGCGAATGGTCGTGCAATGGCTGCTGGTGAAAACGCAGGCTTTGTTAAGTTTGTTGCTGATGCAAAAACGGATCGTCTACTTGGTATGCATGTCATTGGACCTGCAGCGTCTGATATCGTACACCAAGGTATGATTGCACTTGAGTTTGTATCAAGTGTTGAAGACCTTCAGTTAATGACTTTCGGTCACCCGACATTCTCTGAAGTCGTTCACGAAGCTGCGCTTGCAGTCGATGGACGTGCGATTCACGCGATTCAACGTAAACGTAAATAAGATGTAAAAAGAGCGGCTTAGGCCGCTCTTTTTTGTTTCTGATGGTTGTTTTAATTTGAATAATCATCTAAAAATAAAGATAAGAAATATTTTAAGATTTAAAAAAGGTTAAAGCTGCTTTGACGGATGTCTGGGCTTTAATGGGTCATAACAAAGCGAAAAAAGAGTAAAAGGTTGTTCAATGAATCTACACGAATATCAAGCTAAAGCGTTATTAAAAAAATATGGTATGCCAGTCCAAGAAGGCGTATTTGTAACAACCGCAGAAGAAGCAGTCAAAGCTTTTGAGCAACTGGGTGGTAAGTTTGCAGTTTTAAAAGCCCAAGTCCATGCAGGTGGTCGTGGTAAAGCGGGCGGCGTGAAAGTGGTAAAATCTGCGCAAGAAGCCACTGATTATGTGAACCAAATGGTCGGTTCACGCTTAGTTACTTATCAAACAGATGCATTAGGTCAGCCAGTCAGTGGTATTTTGGTGTCTGAAGATGTCTATCCTGTAGAGCGTGAATTGTACCTAGGTGCTGTGGTTGACCGTTCTAGCCGCCGTGTGACCTTTATGGCATCGACTGAAGGCGGTGTGGAAATTGAAAAAGTTGCAGAAGAAACCCCAGAAAAAATTATTAAAGTTGAAGTTGATCCTTTAGTAGGTTTATTACCATTCCAAGCGCGTGAAGTGGCATTTGCTTTAAACCTAAAAGATGGTCAAGTGAATCAATTTGTCAAAATCATGTCTGCTGCGTATCAAGCATTCATTGAAAATGACTTTGCCTTATTTGAAATTAACCCGTTATCCGTACGTGAAAATGGCGAGATTTTATGTGTGGATGCAAAAATTGGTATCGACTCGAATGCCTTGTATCGTTTACCAGAAATCGCAGCACTACGCGATAAAACGCAAGAAAATGAGCGTGAGCTGAAAGCATCAGAATTTGATTTGAACTATGTTGCCTTAGAAGGCAATATTGGTTGTATGGTCAATGGTGCTGGCCTAGCGATGGCAACCATGGACATCATTAAACTCTATGGTGGTCAACCTGCAAACTTCCTAGATGTAGGCGGTGGCGCGACCAAAGAACGCGTAATTGAAGCCTTTAAAATCATTTTGGCCGATAGTTCTGTACAAGGTGTATTAATCAACATTTTTGGTGGGATTGTACGTTGTGACATGATTGCTGAAGCAATTATTGCAGCGGTTCAAGAAGTAAATGTGACTGTACCTGTGGTTGTTCGTTTAGAAGGGAACAATGCAGAGTTGGGTGCAAAATTACTTGATGAATCAGGTTTGAAATTGATTTCTGCAAATGGCTTGGCTGATGCTGCAGAAAAAATTGTTGCTGCGGTAAAAGGCTAAGGGAGTAGAGATCATGAGCGTATTAGTTAATAAAGACACTAAAGTATTGGTACAAGGTTTTACCGGTAAAAACGGCACATTTCATTCAGAACAATCTATTGCTTACGGCACAAAAGTGGTCGGTGGTGTGACGCCGGGTAAAGGCGGTACACAACATTTGAATCTGCCCGTATTCAATACCATGAAAGAAGCGGTACGTGAAACGGGTGCAACGGCAACCTCGATTTATGTACCGGCACCATTTGTCCTAGATTCAATTATTGAATCGATTGATTCAGGTGTTGAGCTGATCGTTGTGATTACGGAAGGTGTGCCTACACTCGATATGCTAAAAGCTAAACGTTATCTAGAAACCTATGGCAATAATGCACGTTTAATTGGTCCAAACTGTCCAGGAATTATTACACCGGGCGAGTGCAAGATCGGTATTATGCCGGGGCATATTCATCAACCGGGTAAAATAGGGATTATCTCGCGTTCAGGGACTTTGACTTATGAAGCTGTGGCGCAAACGACCAAGCTGGGTTTAGGCCAGTCAACTTGTATTGGTATTGGCGGTGACCCAATTCCGGGGATGAACCAAATTGATTGCTTAAAGTTGTTCCAAGAAGATCCGCAAACTGAAGCGATTATTATGATTGGTGAGATTGGTGGTACAGCAGAAGAAGAAGCAGCTGAATATATCCAGTCGAATGTAACCAAGCCTGTTGTCGGTTATATCGCGGGGGTGACTGCACCTAAAGGTAAACGTATGGGACATGCAGGGGCGATCATTTCGGGTGGTAAAGGCACAGCAGAAGAGAAATTCGCAGCCTTTGAAAAAGCTGGTATGGCCTATACCCGTAGCCCAGCAGAATTAGGCTCGACCATGTACGAAGTGCTGAAAGGCAAAGGTTTGGTTTAATCGCCATACTTAAACATCAAAAGAGAATCTTCGGATTCTCTTTTTTTTTTACGCAAAAAAAGCGTATTTCAGCCGCTATGCAAAAGCCATAAGGGCATGGCTATGTGTTCTGCTTTGGGGTGCAGTGACGCTGCATAAACGGATGGAATATTGGTTGTTCAATAACTATGAAATGTAAAGAACACATAATAATCCGAATATGTGATGATTGTGGGGATGGTCATAGGTTTATGATTTTTAAAAATAATTTCGTATAGCGTGCAGTATATTGATTTTAGGGAAAATAACTAATTTAATTGAGATTTTTAATGGATCTTTATCATCAAAGAGCTTTTTTACTTGGATGAAGCCTAATATTTTCAATAGAAATTATTTTATTTGTAATTTTCTCAAGCCTTATACAAAGGATGGTAGATCAGGAATATGAGAAGGGGGAGCTTTAAAATTGGTGAAATTTGCTATCTCAGTGATGAAATTTTTTTAAGAAAATCTACATGAGCATATACATCTATAGTCAGCTATTATTTTTTAGTTGATGGTTTGAAGTGCAAAAACCTTGTTAGGCCCTATTTTCAATTTAATAAGCAATTTCCAAGTTTTATAAAAACAATAGATAGAACAAAATGTTATCGAGCTGAATATATAGAAGTAAATATCTTATTCTGTAAGATGAGAAGGATATATCAATTAATTGATTTTAAATATTTTGTTTCATAATTTTATGCTGTTTGCTCTATAGCTTCTAAATGAGTATTTTTATGAAATACGCCATTTGTTCATTGATTTAACATCAGGCTGTGATGCGAAATATAAATGTCAGAAACCATTAAAAGCGCTCTGATAAGACAGAAAATGTTGTTCATTTCTTTGGGAGATTGTATGCCCATAAGTACAAGTATCTAAGCCATAAAAAAAGCAGTGCGGACACTGCTTTTTTAATTCATTTAGAATGTGTTGCTCAAGCAATCACTTCTGAATAAAGAGATTTGATGGAGCCCTATCTCAATCAAAAACTTAGTTTTTGCTGGTTTTTAAGCTCTGAGTTAAACCGTTAATATCGCCACCTTGGATACCAAGCTCACTCATCAAGCTATCAATCAGTGGGGCCTGGCTGCGGTAGCGTAGGGCACTATTCACCACTTGGTCTGACAAGGCAACATTACCGCTGCCTTCGTGGTGAGCATCACCTTGGCAAGAACCTGCATGACCACCATTTAGGCCATTCACTTGCAAAATCTTAATGTCATCAATGTTTTCCATTGGTTTCACACTTTCGCGAATGATTTCAGGTAAGTATTTCAGCATCGCTAAACGAATTTGCATTTCAACCTGTTCAGATGACAATACGTTGTTTGCTTCGTTCACTGCACGTGTACCTTCAGCATCAACTTGGTATTGTTTTTCCATCGCCTGAGCCAAGAGAACTTTTGCGTCAGCTTCACCTTTGGCTTTTAAGCGAACTTTTTCAGCTTCGGCTTCAGCTGCAATACGGATAGCTTCTGCATCATCTGCTGCTGCTTGTTTACCTGCTTCTGCCGCGACAGTAATGGCAATCGCATCTTTCTCCGCTTTTTCTTTCGCAGAGACCAATTCAACAGCTTTTTGACGTTCAGCTTGTTGGATTTGACGAACGGTAATGACTTCTTCTTCGGCTTTTACCGCTTGAGCACGGGCTTGATCGGCATGCGCTTTAGCTTCAGATTCAGCACGAGATTTTTCTGCAATAGCAATGGCACGGTCTTGCTCAGCCAACTCAATGGTTTTCTTTTGTTCCACTTGGGCTTGCTGAATAATTTGTGACTTTTGAATATTTTGATTTTCAACGTCACGTGCAGCAGTAATACGCTTTAAGTCAACTTCACGTTCAGCAGCAATACGCGCTTCTTCGGCTTCACGTTTTTTCGAAGCTTCTTGTGATGCAATTTCTGCAAGCTGTTCTGCACGACGAACTGAAATTTCACGTTCTTGTTGCAGTTTTGCATATTCTTCTTCACGCAAAATTTGTAGACGTGCTTGTTCTGCTTCTAAGTTCTTGGTCTTGATTGCAAGATCTGCATCTTGCTCAATCGCATTACGTTTACGACGACGGTCTTCAATGGTTTCTGTCAGTTTAGTTAAACCTTCAGCATCGAACGCATTTTGTGGGTTGAAGTATTTAAAGCCTGTTTGGTCTAAGCCAGTTAATGAAACGGTTTCAAGTTCCAAACCGTTTTTATGTAAATCTTCAGACACCACTTGCTGAACTTTTTGTACGAAGTCGACACGTTTTTCATGCAACTCTTCCATCGCCATTTCTGCGGCAACTGCACGTAGAGAGTCAACGAATTTTCCTTCGACCAAATTCTTTAACTCATTTGGCGACATGGTCTTTTGACCTAAAGTCTGTGCTGCGGTAGCAATCGAATCTGCGGTTGGTTTCACACGGACATAGAACTCCGCCATCACATCGACACGCATACGGTCACGTGTAATCAGCGCTTGGTCATCTGCACGGCGTACTTCAAGACGTAGGGTGTTCATATTGACTGGAATAATTTCATGCAGCACAGGAAGCACAATAGCACCGCCACCTAAAATCACTTTTTCACCGCCGAAGCCTGTACGCACAAATGAAATTTCTTTACTTGAGCGACGATAAAGTCGAGCAATAATAAAACCAATAAAAATAAGTGCGGCAAAAATTATCCCGACTGAAACAAGGATACCGCTTGGAATAATGTCTAACATGGACGTTTATCTCTTTTGTTGTAGTTCAAGTTAACCCTCTAAAGTGCTAACAAGTTTGGTTTAAAAATCAGTATTTTGTTGACTCATCATGACTTCGAGATTTGCTGAACGTATGACGCGTTAAATGTATTTATATGTTGTTTGAAGAACTGATCGAGCATCAATTCATTCAAAATTTAGAGCATGGTGGCTTGAAAGCCTACATTTGTTTTTTGGGTTAAAACCACTGATTGACCTTGGCTGAAAATTTCATCTTGTTCAGGTTCAACCAAAATATAATGGGTCAAGCCGTGTTGATCTTTGACTTTGGCTTGAGCAGGAGACTGGGGTCGTGCATCACCCAAAATGATCGTGGCCGTTCTACCGATCAATTCATCACTATAAATGGCAGTGGTTTCATCTTGGGGTAAAATACGGGCAATGAGCATTGCGCTAAAACGTACGAAGGGCATGCACAGAAAAATACAGGCTGGTGCAATAATCCATGCACTGAACATCATACTGGTCATTTGGTTAACGATGGCTTGAATAGCAAAGCCCAATAAACTATAGACACATAAGAAAATGATGAGCCATACAAACAGTGGAATACGACCCAAATACAACCAATCGAGCACACGTGTCACGATACCTGCATCGGCATCTACACCTAGCTCTGCATTATGACCAACATCCTCAGGTAGGAATTGATCTAAGAAGCCTTGAGAACCACCCCCTAAAATTGTTAACACAATCTCAAAAAGTCCAAACAAGAACATTAAGCAGAGACTGATGCTAAACACGATATTAGACGGGTGAGTAAACAATTCCCACATTATATTTATCTCTATATTTATGCTTATAAAAAATCAAAAAAAAATAATTCTGGCTGAATTTTTTTCAGTAAATAAAATAACATTATCTGTCGAAATTGTGTAAAAAAATTACAGATCAGATTAACAAAAAGTCGGCTTTTATGTGAGCTATTACTAAGTTTTTCTTTAAAAATAGTTGATCAATTAAATCAGGATTATCTAAATCTAAAGTTAATAGTATTTCTGCTTTACCCATTTAAGATTTAAGTCATTGTGATCAATCAAATTTTCAGTCTAATTGCAGATATATAAGTGGTTGTGCTCAAGGGAGAGAAATGGCCTGTTAAACGGCACAGAAAACAATGTTAGGAAATGTAAATTTATAACCGTCACGGCAGTGCTGAGGGCTTTGCCGTGACTTTCGATGTCATATGAAGATTTGAACTGGCGTTCAATAGAGCGCTTTTTAGTAAGCTTTAACCCTTTTTATAACAATGAAGTTTGAATGCGTACTTTCATATCTAAAGCCGCTTGAACAATAAAGGTTTTCATCCACTTCACTTGTTCGCCCATCGGATTGGTTTTAATCGCAGTGTCTAAAAAGCCCATGCTTTCAAGTTGAAACAATTGTTTTTCGATCTCTTCTTCTAACTGGGTGCTATTGGCTGCGAGCGGGAAATGGATTAAGTGAAATGCTTTGGGAAAATTATAAAAAGCATAGAGCAGATTAAATGCACGTTGATCGGCCTTTAAATTGCCAGCGCCAATTTCGTAGCCGCGATCTTGGTTACTGTGAGTCACCCCAATCAAAAACTCGAGTTTATTGTCCAAAAGTCGTAGGCCGAACTGAAGGCCAATTTGGTCAGCACTCAGCTCATGTTGTATAAAGTTATTCAGCGGGCTGCCGTCATCATTCAAGGCTTCTTGGAGCACGAGCATGTGTGAAGAATGCTGATAAATATAGCCAGCAAGACCTGCTGCTTCAATCAGCGACTTTAAGGTTTCAAGCGTATAGTGACTATATGGCATATCAATAACTATTGGAGAGTGATATAGCTACTTTAGGTACTTTGAGCGAGTTTGAATACCGATTGTTTAGAGGATTTAGCGATTAGTTAATTGATAAAAAATTGCGTAAAATTACGGATCTCGGACTAGAATAATAATGAAATTGATAAGTCTATTGTATTAAATTAATTAAAATTGATAAGCAGTATCAGACAATTTGTATATGACGAATAAGAATATCAATATCACAAAACAAGCAATCGTTATGAAAGCTTAATCACTATAATGTATATATATCTTTAAAAGTGTAATAAGTACACATATTCTAAGCTGGTGTTGTCCATGTCATTAAATGAGGAAAGACTTACTCATCTTAAACAGCTTGAAGCTGAGAGTATTCATATCATCCGTGAAGTTGCTGCTGAGTTCGAAAACCCAGTCATGCTGTATTCAATCGGTAAAGATTCAGCGGTCATGCTGCATCTTGCTTTAAAAGCATTCTATCCTGCCAAACTTCCATTCCCACTACTGCATGTAGACACGGGTTGGAAATTTAAAGACATGATTACTTTCCGTGACAACATGGCAAAAGAGCATGGCTTTGATTTGATCGTGCATCAAAACAAAGAAGGTAAAGACGCAGGTGTAAATCCGTTCGATTACGGTAGCTCAAAATATACTGACATTATGAAAACTCAAGGCTTAAAACAAGCACTTGATAAATATCAGTTTGATGCGGCTTTCGGTGGTGCGCGCCGTGACGAAGAGAAATCTCGTGCTAAAGAGCGTGTTTACTCATTCCGTGATACCAAACACCGTTGGGACCCTAAAAACCAACGTCCTGAACTTTGGAATCTTTACAACGGTAAAGTAAATAAAGGCGAAAGTATTCGTGTGTTCCCATTGTCTAACTGGACTGAGTTGGATATTTGGCAATACATCTACCTCGAAAATATTAAATTGGTTCCTTTGTACTTGGCTGCTGAACGTCCAGTGGTTGAGCGTAACGGTACTCTGATCATGGTTGATGATGAGCGTATGCGTTTGAACGAAGGTGAAGTGCCACAAATGAAATCGGTGCGTTTCCGTACTTTAGGTTGTTACCCACTTACAGGTGCGGTTGAATCAACTGCAACAACTTTACCGGAAATTATCCAAGAGATGCTTTTAGCCACCACATCTGAACGTCAAGGTCGTATGATCGACCATGACGAAGCAGGTTCGATGGAAAAGAAAAAGCAGGAAGGTTACTTCTAAGAATCTCATAATCTCCCCCTAACCCCCTCTTTACGAAAGAGGGGGAACTCCCGAGAAAGAACGGAGCAAAGTCTCCCTTTCTTAAAGGGAGATTTAGAGGGATTAAAAAGATTCAGAAACCGATTTCAAAAGAATATGTGGAGCTTTGAGCAATGTCTCATCAATCAGATTTAATTAGCCAAGACATCTTGGCGTATTTAAAACAACACGAAAATAAAGACCTTCTACGTTTCCTGACTTGCGGTAATGTGGATGATGGTAAATCGACTCTAATTGGTCGTTTACTTTACGATTCAAAATTGATTTATGAAGATCAATTGCAAGCCGTGACTCGTGACTCTAAAAAAGTCGGTACAACGGGTGATGCACCTGACTTGGCTTTACTTGTCGATGGTCTACAAGCAGAGCGTGAACAAGGTATTACCATTGACGTGGCTTACCGTTATTTCTCTACAGAAAAACGTAAGTTCATTATTGCTGACACCCCAGGGCATGAGCAATACACACGTAACATGGCAACTGGTGCGTCTACTGCCGATTTAGCGATTATCTTGATTGATGCGCGTTATGGCGTTCAAACCCAGACTCGTCGTCACTCATTTATTGCGAGCCTTTTAGGTATTCGTAATATCGTGGTTGCAGTGAACAAAATGGACTTGGTTGAATTCTCTGAAGCGCGCTTCAATGAAATTCAAGCAGAGTACAATGAGTTCGTAAACCAATTGGGCGACCGTAAACCTGCGAACATTATCTTCACGCCTATTTCTGCGTTGAATGGTGATAACGTTGTAAACAAATCGCCAAATACGCCGTGGTACCAAGGTCAGACTTTAATGGAGACTTTGGAAACTGTTGAAATTTCGCATGATACGAGCAAGCACGAATTCCGTTTCCCAGTTCAATATGTCAACCGTCCGAACCTCGATTTCCGTGGCTTCTGCGGTACGATTGCACTTGGTGAAGTGAAAGTTGGCGATACCATTACTGCATTACCATCTGGTAAGTCTTCGACTGTTAAAGAAATCGTGACTTTTGACGGTAACTTAGACCATGCTGTTGCAGGTCAAGCGGTGACTTTAACACTGAATGATGAAATTGATATTTCACGCGGTAACGTGTTGGTAAAAGCGGGCGAACAGCCACTCATTTCACGTTCTGCACGTGCCTCTGTGGTATGGATGACAGATGCGCCTTTAGTGGTTGGTAAACTGTATAACGTGAAGTTTGGTACACAAACCATTCCTGCGAAAGTTGCGAAAATCAACTACCGTACCAATGTAAACACACTGGAAAAAACGGAAGTTGAACAGCTTGAACTGAATGCGATTGCAGATGTAACGATTGAGTTTGATGCGCCAGTGGTATTTGACCGTTACCAAGACAGTCGTTACACAGGTTCATTCATCTTTATTGACCGTTTAAGCAACGTGACTGTTGGTGCGGGTATGGTTGAATCTGCGGTTGAATGGACTGCACACAACGAACCTGTAACTGCTGAAGCGCGTGCTGCACGTTTAGGTCAAAAACCTGCTGCGGTAACTGTGACTGCAAAAGCCCTTGAAAATGCGCAAGCAATTGAAAGCTTGTTGATTCAGCAAGGTGTGGTTGCAATTGCGAAAGCGGGTCTGACTGCTGAACAGGTTACACTGGTTCGTGAAACGGGTGTAGTAGTCATTACTGACCTTGCAGAAGGTACAGATGTGACTTACGCGCAAGAAGCAGTTGAAGAACTGGCTGAGAAAATTGTGGAATTGGTTCGCCTATAAGACTGGACTGATTTTAAGATAAACCCGCTGTAAGGCGGGTTTTTTATTGCCTGAATTTTGATTGTTTGAAAATCATTCGGTTATTCAAAATGTGATCTTTCAATTTATATGTAGCTTTATACAATGCTCCGCAGGTGGAGGGGATGTATAAAAAAATTATTCTTACTAGTTGGACTATGTGCAGCTTTTGGAGCTGAAGCCAAGCAGAGTAGCCAAAGTGCGGAAGCAATTAAACAGAAGATTATTCAACAGTCGATTGAAAGCTATCCGGGAAATTGTCCTTGTCCATACAATACAGCGCGTAATGGTAGTCGTTGCGGCAAGCGTAGTGCTTATAACCGTGCTGGAGGTTATGCACCACTTTGCTATCCGGAAGATGTCAGTGATCGGATGGTACGAGAATATAAAAGTTAAAATTTAAGTTAAGGGACTAAGATTATAAATCATCTATTTTTATACATTTAGATAAGACAGTAACTATACAAAAGGTTCCCAGTTAATTGTTGTAATCTCAACTGAGAAAATGGCTTTATAAGGAAGGATGTTTTTCACAAGTATTTCGTGCCTATTTTTTCTTCTTAAATTTAACTTTTATTGCTTCACTTGAAATAAATTCAATATTATCTATGATAAGATATATCTTAATTAAATTTAAGATATATCTTTTGTATGTCTAGAACTTCTGATACTGCATTAAAAGAAGAGCGAAAAAACTCTCCAAAACCTCGTAAACGCCTTTTTGAAGCAGGTGAAATGAAACTACTTGTGCTGCATTTTATTGCCCAAGCACCCAAATACAGCTATGACATTATCAAAGATGTTGCTGCTTTGGTCGGGGGGAACTATAAGCCGAGTACAGGTACGATCTGCCCAACAATTAACTATCTTGAAGAACAGCAATATACCCAAGTGATCATGAGTGTGGATGAACGTAAGCAATATCACATTACTGATAAAGGTCGTGAGCATCTGAAAGATAATCAGGAAACTCTACAAAGAGTTCTTAGCCGTTTTGAAACCCGTCGCCGCATTCAAGAAGATGAGCGCTATATCGATATCCATAATTCAATGGAAAGCCTGAAAGCTTCACTACGATTCAAACTGCAAAATGAACTTCGTCCAGAGCAGATCAGTGATATTGCTGCCCAGATTGAACAGGCTGCAATTAATATCCGTCAACTGTAGGAGCAGGACATGAAACAACATCTCTATGAAGTGACTGTTCAACATCTGGCTGATGCCCAAGGTAATCCATCAACCTATACTGAGGAGCTACAGTTTCAGGTGGGTAATCACGATGACATCTTTAAAATACTGGAAAAACTTCAAGCCAGTCAGTTGCTAGATGAGGAAAGTACCAAAGCATTTGTTATTGGCTTAAAACTGTTTAGTGAAGTCATGCTGGAAAATAAAGAGTTGCCACTCTTCAAGGAATTCATGCCGCAATTTGCCCAGTTTATGAAATCCTTAAAACAGACAGTGAAAGCCCAAAGTGAAGAACAGTAAGTATTCTAAAGGTCATTTATGAAAAAGAATCTCCCAAAATTTCACCCAAAACATCTGAACTGGTTAATGCCCTTAATCCTTTTCGGCATTATGAGCGGTGCGATTTCCTGCTTTAATATGCTGCTGAATAAAGGTTGGAGCGATGCGTTTATCTCGCTATGGTTACATGCTTGGGGGCTGTCATGGCTGGTGGCATTTCCACTGATTCTGCTTGTATTGCCGCTGGTACGCAAATTCCTGATGCAGTTTGTGCAGATGTCAGATCAATCTGCTAAATAAGAAATTGCTTATTCGAATCAGTCGGAATCGGATGACTTATTCAGAACTTGAGACAAAATAGATTTCATTTCAGACAAGCTTTTCACACCCGCAATACGATGAATAATCTGGCTATTTTTAAAGATTAGAGTGGAAGGCAAGCCATAGACATTATAGCGTAAGGTCAAAATCGGTGATTGATCGACATTGATTTTACCGAACTTAATTTCTGGGTTATGCCCAGCATATTGTGCTGCCAGTTCCTCAAAAACCGGAAAATTCTGTACACAAGGCTTGCACCAGTCAGCATAGAAACGGATCACAGCAAAGCCTTCAAACCATTCGAAGTTACTGTAATTATCTTCATTGTAGGGGATGACTGCTGACATGAATTTGCTCTCATCATTTCAAAATTAAGATTTAAACCAGCTCATAGTGAGTTCAGCCTGACCGGTATTCTCATCGATTCCTTGATTGATCATCTTAAAACCCTGCTTTTGGTAAAAATGAACTGCTGATGTATTTGCAGCATAGACATTTAAATGCAGCTGATTACATTGCTGTTTTAAGAAATTAACTAAACGGCGGCCATAGCCAGCACCTTGCTGCTCAGGATCAATGAAAAGTGCAGCTAATATATTTTCCGATTTTAATAATGAAACAAAGCCAAGCACCGTATGATTTTCTTTAAGGACATAGTTTTCTGCCAGAGGTAGGTATTGATCCCGCATTGGAAGCAGCTGATTTTTCCAATAATCAGCCGGAATAAAATCATGTGCCTTTAAAGAAGCCTGGAACCAGATCTCAAGAATAGCGTCGATATCCTCTGTTTTCGCTTTTATAATTATTGTCATCAATGGTCTTATATCAATTTACTAAATAGGCAGCTGATTATACATAAGTCCATGCTGCTTCAATCCATAGCATTTCTATGTTCAAATAAGTTCGAAAAATATGAAACGTGAATATTAGGGAAAGAATCCATGACGCAACAAAGCATGCAACAAGTCATCATTACAGAACCGGGTGGTGTAGAGAAACTCGCTTATGAAACGGTTGCCATCCCTGAACCTAAAGCAGACGAAGTGCTGGTTAAGGTACATGCTTTCGGGATTAACCGTCCGGATATCTTGCAGCGTCAGGGCTTGTATCCAATGCCTAAGGGCGTGACTCCTGTACCGGGTCTGGAAGTTGCCGGTGAAGTGGTTGCAGTCGGGAGTGAAGTAAGCCAGTTTAAAGTAGGTGACAAAGTCTGTGGTCTGACCAATGGCGGTGGTTATGCAGAATATTGCGTCGTGCCTGAAAGCCAGACTTTAAACATTCCTGAAGGTGTGAGTTTTGTACAGGCTGCGGCGATTCCGGAAACCTTTTTCACTGTTTGGGCAAATGTGTTCCAGATGGGTAAGGCTAAGGCAGGAGAGACTGTACTGATTCATGGCGGAACTAGCGGAATCGGAACCACGGCCTTAATGCTGTGCAAATCATTAGGCATCAAAACCTTTGCGACAGCAGGTAGTGATGAAAAAATCCAGGCGATTTCACATCTGACCACAGGAATCAATTACAAGACCCAAGACTTTGAGCAGGTCATCAATGAAGCCACGGATAATGCTGGTGTAGATGTGATCTTGGATATGGTAGGTGCACCGTACCTGGAGAAAAACCTGAATCTGCTGCGTCGCGATGGCCGCCTGGTGTATATCGCATTCCTGGGCGGTGCTAAGGCTAAGGAGGTAAAATTGGGTCAAATTATGATGAAACGTTTGACCATTACTGGTTCTACCATGCGGGCACGCAATACGGCTGAGAAAGCTGAAATTGCCCAAGGTCTGAAAGAGCATGTGGCACCACTCTGGGCAAAAGGCGAATGTTTACCGATGATCTATAAAACTTTCAAGTTTGACCAGATTCAGGATGCGCATGCAGCGATGGATACGGGTGAACATATCGGTAAGATTGTGGTGGAAATCATCTAATTATTCTTGTGATAGAAATACTAAAAGCCAACATTTGTTGGCTTTTATTTTGCATAAAAAAAAGATAACTAATTTAAATTAATTGCTTGAAATAGGGATATAAATTTTAAAAAACGGTAAAAAGTGTCGATTATTCGACACAACCTGTCAAAACTGAGGAGTAAATTAGCGCTTAAATATAATCTGACTAAATTGTTTGGTATTAGATGAAATGTCACGTATTAAAAGGAAGTATATTATGAAGATAGTGTCCACCCCTTATACGCATGAACATGGCTTTCGTGCATTGAAGCGTTTGCATAAAGCGATTATCCGTAATCAGTTACTTCGTTCCGATTTACACAAGCTGTATCAAGCCATGTTGCATCTGGAACGCTATATGGAACGGCTGAGCCACTCAGCACCGAAACCTCATTACAAACGTCGTAAAAAATCTTAAAAAACACCTTGCCTATTAGCCTTAAGTTGAAGTGAATAACTCTAATCTCGTTTTTATTTGGCTGTATAATTTTCCCATAATTTAAAAATTCTAAGCAGATGAATCATTGTGCTGCACAAGCGGCACGAAGAGGGTATTTATGAAGGGCAATGCGTCAACGCATGAGCGCCTCGCAGACCGTTTGGCAAATATTTTAACCAAACTTAATATAGGGCATCAGTTAAGTGTACAGGAGCTGGCACGAGAATTTCAGGTCAGCACCCGTACTATTGAACGTGATTTTGTTCGTCTGAATGCGTATTTACCGCTCATACAGGATGAAAATACCAAACGCTATTATCTTGAGCCTTCATATTTAGGGCGTTTCAAGTTACAGGATATCCAGAATTTTGCACAGTTGTCTGGAATCAGTGACTTGTATCCGGCACTGGATATGTCTTTTATTCGTGAATTGCTGGATGAGCGGGCAAATCAGGTATTTTCGGCAAAAGGTTATTATTTTGAAGATGCCAAACAGTTTGCCGAGCATTTCAAGCTGCTTGCAGGGGCGATCTATAAACGGCAGCAGGTTGAGCTGCAATATTCCGAACAAACACGGATCATCCAGCCATACCGGTTGATTCATCATCATGGCATCTGGTATCTGGCCGGTGTCACTGAAGCTGAGCTCAAAACCTATCGTTTAAGTCAGTTGCAGGAAGTCAAACTGGTTTTTGAAAATGAAAGCTTTGAGCATGATCCTGAAGTTTTGAAAATGCTGGCAGATGAAGACAGCATCTGGTTTGGCCAGCAAAAACAGCAGGTTTTGATGAAGGTGCAACCTGAAGTCACGGTGTTTTTTAAAGAGCGCCATTTATTTCCGGAACAGCAGATCGAACAGGAATCAGAGTCTGGAGAATTGTTAATTAGTTGTCAGATTCGTCATGAAATGCAGTTATTGCCACTGGTACGTTACTGGCTACCGTATGTAAAGATCATTGAGCCGATTCATTTTCAGGAAAAACTGGAACAGGATCTGGAAGGTTATTTACGCTCTGCTGGATAATATTTTGAAAGCAGAGCAGGTTGGCGAATGCTTATAGAATTCTATTGAGAATTAGATTTAGCAAATTACAGGCATAAAAAAACCAGCTTTCGCTGGGTTCTTTATTACACCATCTTCAATAGAAGAAGAATGGTGCCCGAGGCCAGACTCGAACTGGCACGCTTTGTGGGCGGGGGATTTTAAATCCCCTGTGTCTACCGATTTCACCACTCGGGCTTAACAAGATTGGAGGCGGAGGTCGGAATCGAACCGGCGTACACGGAGTTGCAGTCCGCTGCATGACCACTCTGCCACCCCGCCACGTCTTGTTGATGCGTATATTAGCAAGCTCTGAAAAAAAAACAATAGCAGATTCATCTGTATGAGCATAAAAGCAGCATACAAGGTAAAAAATTTAAAATAATCATGTATTATGTGCAAAATTGATTCATATCATCACTTGGAGAAGTGCCGTGGCATTAGTTTTAGATGGTCGTGCATTGGCGAAGAAAATTGAAGCTGACTTGTTGACTCGCGTAGAAGCGCTAAAAGAGAAAACTGGTCGTACCCCAATTCTTGCGACTATTTTGGTAGGTGACGATGGTGCATCTGCAACTTATGTACGTATGAAAGGGAATGCTTGCCGCCGTGTTGGTATGGATTCATTAAAAGTTGAGCTTCCTAAAGAAACCACAACTGAGCAATTGCTTGCTGAAATTGAAAAATTGAATGCAAATCCAGATGTTCACGGTATTTTGTTACAACACCCCGTACCTGCTCAAATTGATGAGCGTGCTTGTTTCGATGCGATCTCGCTTGAAAAAGACGTAGATGGCGTGACCTGCTTAGGTTTCGGCCGTATGGCAATGGGTGAAGCTGCGTATGGTTCTGCGACTCCTGCAGGTATCATGACCATTTTAAAAGAAAACAACATTGAAATCGCAGGTAAACATGCGGTTGTTGTGGGGCGTTCTGCAATTTTGGGTAAACCAATGTCTGCAATGTTACTTGAAGCAAATGCGACAGTGACTACGTGCCACTCACGTACTCAAAACTTGGCTGACTTTGTTAAACAAGCTGACATTATTGTAGGTGCGGTAGGTAAAGCTGAATTGATTCAAAAAGATTGGATCAAACCAGGTGCAGTGGTTGTTGATGCTGGCTTTCATCCACGTGATGGCGGCGGTGTAGGTGATATCCAATTGGTGGGTATTGAAGAAGTTGCTTCTGCTTATACACCTGTTCCGGGTGGTGTAGGTCCTATGACCATTACAACGTTGATTCGTCAAACTGTTGAAGCTGCTGAAAAAGCGTTGGGTTAATCTTTTAATAAAAAGATATTAAAGTCACAACGGAGTCTTACCGTTGTGACTAAAATGTAAGAAGCTCGTATGTTACTTTTGTTTCGGCAAAAGTAACCAAAACCATTTGTCATCTGCTGAACTCGACAGAATCAGTCTTTTGATTAATGGTATCGCAGAAACAGTGTTCATTCGATTAAGGTCTGTCTCGCACAGCAGCAGATGACGATGTCGCATATCTAATACGTTTATAAATTCAAATAAAATCATCTCCAAGGCTTAATATGAGCTGTACTTTCCAATTCCCCAAAGCCCCTGAACATTTACTGAAAGCACTGCATGAAGTCATTCCGCATTGTGAATTACATGCACAACAGTTGCCTGAAACCCCCATTTCTTTATGGTTGATACCGCCTGTATTTCCAACCGATAAATTGGATGATGAAGTCATTCGCCGTATATGGAGTGACACACCGTATTGGATTTTCTGCTGGGCTTCTGGTCTTGCGATGGCGCAGTGGTTATTGGCAGAGCCGCATCATGTCAAAGATAAAGTGGTGTTGGACTTTGGTGCAGGTTCAGGCGTGGTGGCGATTGCCGCGAAAATGGCAGGGGCGAAACGCGTGATCTGCTGTGACATCGACCAAGTGAGCCTAGATGCCTGCCGTGCCAATGCAGAGTTGAATAATGTTGAACTCGAATATTTGGACGATCTGTATAAAGCCGAACAAGTCGATATTTTATTGGCTGCAGATGTGCTATATGACCAATGCAACCGTTTCTTTTTGGATGAGTTTTTAAAGTTTGCTCCAGAAGTGTGGGTGGCAGACAGTCGTGTGAAAAACTTTAGTCATCCTAAATATGAAAAACTCGATGAACGTAGCGCAACAACATGGCCTGATTTGGATGAATCACCTGAGTTTCGAAATGTGAGTTTTTATAAAACCCTATAAATATTGAACCCATAAAAAAAGACGCTCAAAGCGTCTTTTTTTTGTCTTTTGAACAGCAAATTTGATTAAGAACAAGTATAACGAACCACACGTAAGGTGGCAGGGCGAGCATCGAGTGCATCGCGTGCGCCTAAGTTTTCAGAGTTACGAAGGTCTGGGGTATTTGACAGACCGAAGTTCGCACGTGTATTACCAATTTGACGGCCGTACTGGGTATTTTCCAAAGCAGGATTTGCAATTTCGTTCACGCTTAAGATTTGTAATTTATAGGTCTTTTGCGTATTTAATACTTTTTGGCAAGCACGTTGTAATTTATTGGCATCCAGTTGTTGGTTTTGGCGACCCGCTAAAGTATATGCAAGTGTTGCGCTATCTGCAGATTTGGACTCTATTTGAAAGCCCGTTTGACCATTAAAAGCACGTGGAGTGCTTTGGCAAGCAGCCATCGACATTGCAACAATACCCAAACTTAAAACTTTGTAAATATTTTTCATCATTCATTCGCCGTGTGTATTTGTATGTTCAGTATGCCATAGTCCGTCTGTCGACTCGATGGCGAAAACCAAGAAAGCCAAAGAAGTTTGATTAAATCTTTGATACAGATGAAACGTTAAATAGATGGAAATGCAGATAAAAAAAGCTCATCAAAATAGGCTTTGATGAGCTTAAGTGGAATAGCAGGGCTGAGCGAATTAATCGTCAGTGATCATGCTATGTTTTTTAGTATCTTTCATGAAGACATAGGTAATTAAAGATAAACCAATCATGAATGTAATGTAGTAGAAGAAGTAGTTTTCATGGCCTGCATTTTTGAAGCTCAAAGCCACAAGTTCTGCTGTACCACCAAAGAGTGTATTTGCAATGGCATAAGGCAATGCAACACCTAAGGCACGGATGTGTGCAGGGAACAACTCTGCTTTCACTACAGCATTAATCGCAGTATAACCAGTGACAATCACCATACCGCTCATGCAAAGCATAAATGCTGTGGTTGGGTTAGTCGTAGAACCGATACCATTGAAAATTGGAATGGTAAACAGCACACCAAGCACGCCAAAGGTAATCATAATTGGCTTACGACCAATTTTGTCTGAAAGCGCACCGACAGCAGGTTGTAAAAGCATGAAGATGAAAATTGCAGCAGTGGTAATTTCAGTTGCTGTGGTTTTTTCAAAGCCAGACGTGTTGACCAAATATTTTTGTAAATATGTGGTAAAAGTGTTGAACGCTAAAGTACCACCGGCAGTCAACATGATCACAGTGAAGGCTTGTTTAGGGTATTTGGTAAATAACGCTAAAGCACCTGATTTTGGACCACCATTTTTAGCTTGTTCTTGAGCTTCTTTAGAGGATTGAGTTTCAACTAAACCGCGACGAATCCAGAACACCACAATAGCGAGTAATGCACCGATGAAGAACGGAACACGCCAGCCCCATTCAGTTAAAGCTTGTTCTGAGAAATTGCGTTGTAAGATAATTAAAACGCAAAGTGCCAATAGCTGACCTGAAATCAGTGTGACATATTGGAAACTTGAGAAGAAGCCACGATGGTTTTTACCTGCCATTTCAGTCAAATAGGTCGCACTAGAACCATATTCACCACCAACACTTAAGCCTTGGAGTAAACGCGCTAAAAGTAGAATAGCGGGTGCGAGCATGCCTACAGAATCATAGGTTGGTGCACATGCGATCATCAGTGAGCCGACACACATCAACGATACAGACAGCGTCAAACCTGCTTTACGACCTTTACGGTCCGCATAAATACCCATGACCCATGCGCCGATTGGACGCATTAAGAAACCGAGTGCAAAGACTGCAGCTGCTTGTAAGAGTTTTACAGTATTGTCACCGTCAGGGAAAAATTGCGGTGCAAAGTAAAGGGTAAAGGCAGCGTAGACATACCAGTCGTACCATTCAACGAGGTTGCCGGCAGATCCGCCGAGGATAGATTTGACACGAGTTTTTCTATCCAATTGTTCAGGAACAACTGGCTCAGATGAGTTTGACACATCATTCTCCAAGGAATGAATGCAAAACATATCCATTTAAACTCTTTGGGAAAAGTTTAAATCAATATATTTTGTCGAAATGGGAGATGGAACTATATTTATTTAATTTATACTCCTGTTGTCGCAGAAAATCATGCGACTTTAGTCTATAAGATGCGAATTTTTTGACCAGATAGATTTTTCACGACTAAATGAAAACAGCAAAGCCTCATCAATTGAGGCTTTGCTTTGAAATATATTCTGTTATTAATCAGTATGATTAATAACTCCGAGGCTTAATTGGGTAGAATTAATGCTCTTGAATTTTGGAATGGTGTTTGGTGTCTTTCATAAAGACGTAGACCAATAATGAAATAAAAATCATGATGGTTACATAGATGAAGAACCATGTCTCATAGCCAGCTTCTTTGAAACTTAGGGCAAAAAATTCTGCAGTACCACCAAAGATGGTATCTGTAAGTGCATAAACGGGGTACATCAAAACTGAAGGCTTCTGCAGCTGAACATGCAATATATAAAAGCTTGAAATAAAATTTTAAAAAAGATTAGGTTGAAAAAAAAATACAAATCAACTGCTTGTAATTATGTTTGCTTTGAATATAGGTTCTGACTTTAAAATGATTGATTTCATGCTTGAGCCAGCAAGCTTTTAAACGTACATTTAAAATATAACTTCTCATTTATTGAAGGATATAAAAAACTCAGCGTACAGATATCTTGATCAAAATAGGTACTTGATCAAAAAAGCATGATCAATGAGAAAAATAATAAAGCAAAGAAAACGAAGCATTGTTGAATAAAAAGACATAGCGGGAGGGAGCGATGAATACACAACAACAATTAATATATGACATGGTGGTCATTGGTGGTGGAATCAATGGTGTTGGTATTGCCTGTGATGCAGCGGGGCGGGGTTTAAGTGTTTTGCTCTGTGAAAAAGACGATCTCGCGAGCCATACTTCATCTGCAAGTAGCAAATTAATTCATGGTGGTCTGCGCTATTTGGAACATAAAGAATTTCGTTTGGTACGTGAAGCACTGGCAGAACGCGAAGTTCTGCTTAAAAAAGCCCCTCATATTATTCGACCGATGCGTTTTATCATGCCACATGAACCGCACTTACGTCCGGCTTGGCTGATTCGTACTGGATTATTCTTTTATGATTATTTGGGTAAGCGAGAACAGCTTGCAGGCTCAAATGGTATTGAATTTGACTTGGAAAATAGTCCTTTAGCATCCAAATTTACCCGAGGGTTCGAATATTCCGATTGTGCAGTGGATGACGCACGCTTGGTTGTACTCAATGCGATACAAGCACGCGAATATGGTGCACAGATTCTGACTCGAACAGAATGTTTAAATGCATATAGTAAGGGAGGTATTTGGCAGGTATGTTTAAAAAATGCTAAGGGTTTGCAAAATGTGCAGGCTAAAGTATTGGTGAATGCGGCAGGTCCTTGGGTTGCTGACTTTATAAAACAGGGGTTAAAGCAAGAGTCACCTTATGGTATACGGCTGATACAAGGTAGCCATATCATTGTTCCAAAGCTCTTTGACAGTGATAAAGCTTTTATTATGCAAAATGATGATCATCGCATTGTCTTTGCGATCCCTTATTTAGAACAATTTACACTGATCGGCACGACAGATCGTGAATATCACGCAGACCCAAATCGAGTAAAGATAAGCCAGGAAGAAATCGATTACTTGCTTGATGTGTCAAATGATCACTTTAAAACTCAATTGACGCAAACGGACATCATTTCAACTTATTCAGGTGTGCGTCCGCTGTGTGATGATGAGTCAGATAATCCAGCCGCAGTCACGCGAGATTACACCTTGGCACTGACCGATGTAGAAGGGGCTGCATTACTTTCAATCTTTGGTGGCAAACTCACCACTTACCGAAAACTTGCAGAAGCGGCGCTAGATCAACTTAAAACGGTTTTTCATCATCGATCCAAACCTTGGACTGCTGATGCAACATTGCCTGGTGCGGAAAATTTAGAATCGGTAGAGCAGTTGGTAGTTGAAATCCAACAAAAAGTGCGAGGGGTTTCGATCAGTCTAGCCAGTCGTTGGGCGCATGCTTATGGAACCCGTGTCTGGATTTTGCTGAATCATTTAACTTCGATTGATGAATTGGGTCAAAACTTTGGACATGGATTGTATGCTCAAGAAGTGGATTATTTGGTCGAGCAGGAGTGGGCGAGAAGTTCTGAAGATATTTTGCAAAGACGAACAAAGTTCTATTTGCAATTCAGTGCAGCTGAAGTTGATGCTTTGAATGAATACTTAATGGCAATTCGAATAAAGCAAAAAGCTCAAGATGTGGCTTAGTAGATATAAAAAAAGACCGCACAAGCGGTCTTTTAAATCTTCCTTAATCCCTCTTTTAAAAGAGGGAAATTAAAGGCGGATTAAGCAGATTTTTTTACAGCTTCTAAAAGCTCGTCTTGACGTGCTTTAAGTGCTTTTGGTAAACGATCACCAAGTTTGTTGAACAATTCAGTGTGGCTCTCAAGTTCTTTGATCCACTGTTCTTTGTCTTGTGAAGTTACAAGATCAAATTGTTCTTTAGTGAAGTCTGAACCAGTCCAGTTCAATTGTTCGTAAGTCGGTACGCGGCCAATTGGAGTTTCAACAGCAGTTGCACGACCTTCACAACGGTCAATGATCCACTCAAGAACACGCATGTTTTGACCGAAACCAGGCCATACGAAGTTGCCTTCAGCATCACGACGGAACCAGTTCACGTTGTAGATACCAGGAAGTTTGTTGCCAGCAGCTTCAGCTTTAGCAGCAACTTGTTCACCAAGCTCTAACCAGTGAGAGAAGTAGTCAGCCATGTTGTAACCCGCAAATGGAAGCATTGCGAATGGGTCACGACGAACGATACCTTGTTGACCAACAGCAGCAGCAGTTGTTTCAGAGCCCATAGTTGCAGCTTTGTAAACACCGTCAACCCAGTCAAATGCTTCTGAAATTAGAGGCACTGTGTCTGCACGACGACCACCGAAGATGAATGCAGAAATTGGAACACCTGCTGGATTTTCCCAGTCAGCATCAATAGAAGGACATTGACCAGCTGAAACTGTGAAACGAGCATTTGGATGCGCAGCTTTTTCACCAGCAACGTGTGGCTGACCTTTCCAGTTAGTTAGGTTAGCAGGTGCTTCTTTAGAAAGACCTTCCCACCATACTTCACCGTTGTCAGTTACAGCAACGTTTGTATAGATCACGTCTTTGTGAAGTGTTGCCATACAGTTCGGGTTAGTTTTGGTATTTGTACCAGGTGCTACACCAAAGAAACCAGCTTCAGGGTTGATTGCATATAAACGACCATCTTCACCTGGTTTGATCCAAGCAATATCGTCACCTACAGTTTCAATTTTCCAACCTTCGTAACCCGCTGGTGGAATCAACATCGCGAAGTTTGTTTTACCACAAGCAGAAGGGAATGCAGCTGCGATGTAGTGTTTTTCGCCTTGTGGGTTAGTCACGCCAAGGATGAGCATATGTTCAGCTAACCAGCCTTGTTGACGACCCATAGAAGATGCAATACGTAAAGCTAGGCATTTTTTACCCAACAATGCGTTACCGCCGTAACCAGAACCGTAAGACCAGATTTCACGAGTTTCTGGATAATGAACGATGTATTTTTCAGGGTTGCAAGGCCAAGCAACGTCTTTTTGACCTTCTTCAAGCGGAGCACCAACAGTGTGTACGCAAGGAATGAAGTCACCGTCAGTACCAAGTACGTCATAAACAGCTTTACCCATACGAGCCATTTTAGACATGCTTACAGCAACATAAGGAGAATCAGTAAGTTCGATACCGATGTGAGCAATATGAGAACCTAAAGGACCCATAGAGAAAGGAACTACGTACAAAGTACGGCCTTTCATTGAACCGTCAAATAAACCATTCAGACGAGCACGCATTTCAGCTGGAGCTTCCCAGTTGTTTGTTGCGCCTGCATCTTCTTGTTTTTCAGAACAGATGTAAGTACGACCTTCAACACGAGCAACGTCAGAAGGATCAGAATTAGCAAGGTAAGAACCAGGATGTTTTTCTTGGTTAAGTTCTTGCATAGTGCCGTTAGCGATCATCAAGTCGATATAACGTTGATATTCTTCTGCGCTACCGTCACACCATTCGATTTTTGCTGGTTTGGTTAATTTGGCAATTTCTTCCACCCAAGCAATTAGCTTAGGGTGACGAACGAATTCTGGTGCGTTCACTTGGGTCATGGTGAGGCCTATCTCAAAAATGTACTAACCGTACAAAGTATAATCTGCATCATGGGATACATCATGCAGATAAAAGATGAAAAAAAAAGTGGCTGTATTAAAGCATAAAATCATAAAAAAAATAAGACTAAAGAAGTGGTAGATTTTTTTTGGTAGTTAATGCTATTTATATTAAATATAGATAAAATACAATAACTTAACATATTATATTGTGTATTTTAACTTTATTTATTAACGTGATGGACAATATTTTATATAGTTATTTTTAATAAAAACAAAAAGTTGCATGTAATTTGTATTTGAGAATTATTATTGATTAAATAAATGGTGGTAATTCGATTTTTACATAAAGGCGCTATTATTTGCTCTTAAATTCGACAAAATACAATACTAAGCGGCCAAGATGTATAAAAAGTGATTAAACAAGCCAAGCCTTTATCTATTATCTATAATAAAAAATCAGGATTTCATGCTGCAAACAAAGATGAAGTCTACGAGGAACTTGTGCGGATATTATCCGATCATAATTTCGAAATACAGTCATTTGAGCTTGGGCAGGAAGCGAGTTTTGATACTTTAATGAGCAAGGTATTTGCACGCCATCAAGACCCTGATAATTTGGGGGTTGTGGTTGCTGCAGGTGGTGATGGAACCTTAAATGCTGTTGCTCATCAGTTGATGCATACCGATATTCCTATGGGGGTCTTACCTTTGGGCACATTTAATTATGTGGCGCGGGTACTCAATATTCCTCTCGATTTAATTCAAGCAGCACAGGTGATTGCGACAGGCACTAATCGACAGGTGCATGTGGCGCAAATCAACGAACATATCTATTTAAATAATGCCAGTTTGGGCTTGTATCCATTATTTATACAAAAAAGAGAGTTTTATAATCAGAAGTTTGGTCGTTTCCCATTGCATGCTTATACCTCAGGTTTGGATGTGCTGATTCGAGATCGTAAAGAGTTGAAATTGGAAATCGAAGTTGATCATCATATTTATCCAGTCAAAACGCCTTTGATCTTTTTTGGTAATAACCAATTGCAATTGGCCGATTTAAATTTGCAAATTGCTAAAGATGCAGCAGCAGGTAAAGTTGCAGGTGTGGTGGTCGCAAAAAGTGATAAGAAAACTTTATTTAAAATTTTATGGCAGTTGATCCGTGGCAATATCGACAATGCGCCAGATGTGTATAGTTTTGCCGCTAATGAAGTCACGATACATACTCAACGAAAAAAAATGACCGTTGCTGTGGATGGTGAGATTGTAGAAATGAAACCGCCGCTTAAAATTCGAGTGCAAAAACAAGCCTTAAAGATACGGGTGCCACATGATACTGCATCTGTCTGATCTGCATTTTGGCACTGAAAAGCCAGAGTGTATGCGCGCGATTCAGCAATTTTGTCGTGAAAATCGTATCGAAGCCGTGGTTGCCAGTGGAGACTTAACCCAACGTGCGCGCTATCGTCAGTTTTATGCATGTAAGCAATTTTTAGAAAGCTTAAAGCTGCCTTATATCGTTGTGCCAGGGAATCATGATATTCCGCTGTATCATTTATGGAACCGTGTTTTTAGTCCTTTTGCACGTTATCAACTATTTTTTGGTGCCATGGAAAATGTACTGGAAACCGAGCATTTCTACTTAATTGGGATCAATAGTATTCGTCGTCGTTACCATACGCGAGGGCATGTGTCGCTCGAGCAAATACATTATGTCGACGAGTTACTTAAACATGCGCCGCCCAATAAAGTGAAATTAATCATAGCGCATCAACCTTTTTATACGCCGCCCAATGACCCGCATGGTGTGAAAGATTGTCCTGTTCAAGGGCGTTTGGCGCTCGAACAGTGGAGTCAACACGGTTTGAATGGTTTATTGCATGGACATTTACATGTTCCAGCCAGCTATGACCTCAATCAAATTTATGCTTTAGGCGTTGATCATCCCGTTTGGGATATTCATGCAGGCACAGCGACGTCATATCGCCTACATGAGAACCTTGCCAACAGTTTTAATGTCATTGATGAGCAGATGAATGTGCGACATTATTTTTATCATTCAAAGTTAAAAATATTTGAAGAAAATCTCAGCACTCATGTTTTAGATGAGCTTTAACCATTTAAATTTAAATTTTGAAGAAAAAAAATACAAAAAGATGAAAAAATTTAGAATTTGCCCTTGAAGCGTTTTATTCCATCCCCACAAAAGTGTCATATCAAAATTTTGTCGATGACCTAGGAAATAAGAAGTCATCTTCACATCGTTATCAATGACATTTTAAATGTCTATGGAGTTAGAAATGAGCAAGATTCGTCCTTTACATGACAACGTCGTTATCCGCCGTGTTGAGAAAGAAACTAAAACTGCTGGCGGTTTAATCTTGAGTACTTCTGCTGCTGAACAACCAGCTCAAGGTGAAATCATTGCTGTAGGTAACGGCAAAGTAACTGACAACGGTGTTCGTGCGTTAGACGTTAAAGTTGGTGACAACGTGCTTTTCGGTGCTTATGCAGGTACTAAAGTAAAAGTTGACGGCGAAGAGCTTCTTGTAATGAAAGAGTCTGACATTTTAGCTGTACTTGAAGGCTAATCTCAGAACTTTCGAACCAAATTCGATTTGAAAAATATATTAAAAATTTTGGAGTAAACCATGTCAGCTAAAGACGTAAAATTTGGTGATTCAGCGCGTTCAAAAATGATCGCGGGTGTAAATGTACTTGCAGATGCTGTAAAAGTGACTTTAGGTCCTAAAGGCCGTAACGTTGTCATCGACCGTTCTTTCGGTGCGCCGCACATCACTAAAGATGGTGTTTCTGTTGCTAAAGAAATCACATTAAAAGACAAATTTGAAAACATGGGCGCTCAGCTGGTTCGTGAAGTGTCTTCAAAAACCAATGACATCGCGGGTGACGGTACAACAACTGCAACTGTACTTGCTCAAGCAATCCTAAATGAAGGGATCAAATCAGTTACTGCTGGTATGAACCCAATGGATCTTAAACGCGGTATCGACATCGCGGTTAAAGCTGTTGTTGCTGAAATTAAAGCGACTGCTAAACCTGCTTCTGACTCTAAAGCCATTGAACAAGTAGGTTCGATCTCTGCGAACTCTGACACCACTGTTGGTAAACTTATTGCTCAAGCAATGGAAAAAGTCGGTAAAGAGGGTGTAATTACAGTTGAAGAGGGTTCAGGCTTTGAAGATTCTCTAGATGTTGTAGAGGGTATGCAGTTTGACCGTGGTTACATCAGCCCGTACTTTGCAAACAAACAAGATACACTAACAGCTGAACTTGAAAACCCATACATTCTTCTTGTTGATAAAAAAATCAGCAACATCCGCGAATTAATTGCTGTACTTGAAGCTGTTGCTAAAACAGGTAAACCGCTTCTTATCATTGCTGAAGATGTTGAAGGTGAAGCACTTGCAACTCTTGTTGTAAACAACATGCGTGGCATTATCAAAGTTTGTGCTGTTAAAGCACCTGGTTTTGGTGATCGTCGTAAAGCGATGCTTCAAGACATCGCGATTTTAACTGGCGCGACTGTAGTTTCTGAAGAGGTTGGTATGTCTTTAGACCAAACTACACTTGAGCACTTAGGTACAGCGCATAAAGTTACTGTTTCTAAAGAAAACACAGTAATTGTTGATGGTGCAGGTGTTGCAGAGCAAATTGCTGAACGTGTAACTCAAATTCGTGCTCAAATTGAAGAATCAACTTCAGAATACGACAAAGAAAAACTTCAAGAACGCGTTGCTAAATTGGCAGGCGGTGTTGCTGTAATCAAAATCGGCGCTGCAACTGAAGTTGAAATGAAAGAGAAGAAAGATCGCGTTGACGATGCACTTCATGCAACTCGTGCTGCAGTTGAAGAAGGTGTTGTAGCAGGTGGTGGTGTTGCACTTGTACGTGCTGCAAAAGCACTTGAAGGTGTGTCTGGTGCTAACGATGACCAAAATGTTGGTATCAACATTTTACGTCGTGCAATTGAAGCACCGCTTCGTCAAATCGTTGCAAACTCTGGTGATGAGCCATCAGTTGTAATCAATGCTGTGAAAAACGGTGAAGGTAACTTCGGTTACAACGCTGCGACTTCAGAGTATGGCGATATGTTAGAAATGGGTATTCTTGACCCTGCTAAAGTGACTCGTTCTGCGCTTGAGCATGCTGCATCTGTTGCAGGTCTTATGCTTACAACTGAATGTATGATCACTGAAATCCCAGAAGACAAGCCAGCAATGCCAGATATGGGTGGCATGGGTGGTATGGGCGGTATGATGTAAACCTCAGCGTACCCAAACTTCAAAAACCTCGTATCGTCAGATACGGGGTTTTTTTTATGGCGTAGTTTTTGTAATGTAGAGATTGCACACATGAAAAGACAAAATCACCTAGCTATTTTTTATTTACACATTAAATGTGTAATATGTATTTAAACTCCTTTTTTTGTGAATAAAACGGCTTTGTTGCACAAAGATTTGAAATGCAAAGCGCCCCTAATTGATCCAAATTTAAGGCGTAACTTGGGTAAGTGGGCGACCTAATTCCGTAAATCTGTTAAGGACTGCTACACGTGCATGGATCTCATTCACCTGACTAGGAAAGCTTCTTGCCATTAATTTATCGCCTAATAATTTGATGCAATGCATCTTGGTTTCCACCAAACTGCGGCGATGATAGCCTGACCATTTTTTCCATAATGTCCTGCCTA